>JBKPPE010000323.1:0-2587 GCA_046733375.1 Acidobacteriota bacterium
GGCTCTTCTTCATTCAAGTCGCGCAACTCTTTGTAGTCCGGATGACGGAACATTGCGTTGTCGTCGAAGTTCACTTTCGCATCGAGCGCAATCAACCGATTGTCTTTGGTCAAGAGAAATGGATTGATTTCGACGAGCGACGCATCCATCGCTTCAAATGCCGTATAGAGCGTTTGCATGAACTTCGCCGCTTGTGACACCAACTCATTTGGCAACCCGAGCGCGAACGCCAGCTTGCGCGCCTGAAAAGATCGAAAGCCAACTGACGGATCAATTGTCTCTTTGAAAATCTGCTCGGGAGTTTTCGCCGCGACCTCTTCGATGTCCATGCCGCCGGCGGCTGAGGCCATGAATACAGGCCGGCCACTCGCGCGATCCAAAACGATGCCGAGATAGAACTCGCGATCAATCGGCAACCCTTCTTCGATCAAGAGCACGCGGACTTCTCTTCCTTCAGGCCCGGTCTGGTGCGTGATCAGCTTCATGCCGATCATCTTTTGCGCGATTTCGCGCGCTTCCTCAGGCGACTTCGCTAGCTTCACCCCGCCGCCCTTGCCGCGGCCACCCGCATGAATCTGCGCTTTGACAACTACGGGCGTCGTGCCTAATTCGGTTGCCGCTTGCAACGCCTCATCAGCCGTGTGCGCGGTGATTCCGCGCGGTACCGGCACTCCGAATTTTTTTAATAACTCCTTGCCTTGGTATTCGTGTATCTTCATTTTTCTTCAGCGGACAGTCATGAAGGACTGCAATTATTCAGGTTTCCTCCGACGCAGCCGTTTGAGTTTTCGCCGGTTTGTTATTTTGAAAGCTGTTTGAGTGTACTAATCAGTTAAGTCAGTCGCCAGCGAGTCATTATTCTTCCACCAATGGCGACAACTCATCCCACGCGTCGTTCGTTTGTAAAAGCTGCCGCCGTGGCCGGATTGGGATTGCCAATTGGCAGCCACGCGCAAGAGTTAGTCGAACGCGGCCTCTTCTCGGACAGGGATGTTCTTTCCCGGCAGCGAATTGTGCATTCTGAGTCAATGAGTATCCACTACCGCGCCATCCAGCGCGCGTGCGTGTGCACCAGGTCAACGAGGAGCACGAGAGCGGGCTAAGTATGCGACCGGCCCACTGAGATCAATCCTGGGTGCAGCTGTTTGCGAAAATTTAGCAAGCCCGTTTCTGGACTTCGTGCCCGTATCAATGAAGGGAGCGCGAAATTAGATGAGCGATGTCATTGTAACTTCGCTGGCCAATCTGCGAAACGAGGTTCGCTACGGCGCCGGCCATCTGTTGATTACGGATGAACCTGTATTGGCGGGTGGCGAAGACTCCGGCCCCGACCCTTACTCGCTCTTACTGGCGGCGCTGGGAAGCTGCATTTCGATGACGACAATGCTTTATGCACGCCGTAAAGCATGGCCGGTCGAGCGCGTCACAATCCATTTACGGCAAAAAAGAATTCACGGAAACGATTGCGCGGAATGCGTCGACAAGCCCGAAGGCTTCATCCACAGAATTGAGCGCCGAGTCAGCCTCGAAGGCGATTTGACGGAAGAGCAACGCACACGTCTTCAGGAGATCGCGCACAAATGTCCCGTGCATAAGACGCTGACATCGCCCATCATCATCAGTGACATGCAAACATGAAGAACCGTCTTGCGCAGTGGCTAATAGTTGGATTGGCCTTCTTGCTGGTAGCGCCCGTCTCCCCGGTGCAAGCAACGAACCGGCGCGCGCTCGCCAATCAAGTTCGCGCGGAGTTTCTACATGCCTGGAACGGCTACAAAAAGTATTGTTGGGGCCACGACGATCTGAAGCCGCTGACGAAGACTTGTCGTGACTGGTACGCCGAGCCGCTTCTGATGACACCGGTCGATGCGCTCGACACCATGATCCTGATGGGGATGCGCGACGAAGCAAACACGACGCGCGAATACATCGCGACGCATCTGTCGTTCGATAAAGACATCTCCGTCCAGAATTTCGAGATCACGATTCGGCTGCTCGGCGGTTTGCTTTCGAGTTATGAACTCACGCGTGACAAGCGTTTGTTGAACCTCGCTGAAGATTTGGGGAAGCGGTTGTTGCCGGTCTTTTACTCGAGGACAGGGTTGCCTTATCGGTTCGTTAATCTTAAAACAGGCGAAGTGCGTGGAGACGTGACGAATCCCGCGGAAGCAGGAACGCTTCTGATCGAGTTCGGCACGCTAGCGAAATATAACGGCAATCGGTTTTATTACGATGTAGCGAAACGCGGGCTCTCAGAAACTTACGGACGCCGATCCCATGTTGGATTGGTTGGTACCTGGATAAATATCCAGACCGGCGAATGGAAAGACCCCGACAGTCACATCAGCGGCGCCATCGATAGTTATTACGAATATCTCTTGAAGTGCGCAGTTCTGTTCGGCGACAAAGACTGCCGCAAGATGTGGGACGACAGCATCATCGCGATCAATCAGTATCTGCGCGATGAAACGAGGGGACGCCAGGAAACTGAACTGTGGTACGGGCATGCCGATATGAATTTTGGCAAGCGGACCGCAACCACCTACGGCGCTCTCGATGCCTTTTTCCCGGCGGTGCTGGCGATGTC
>JBKPPE010000324.1:0-3790 GCA_046733375.1 Acidobacteriota bacterium
GTATAAGAGAGTTCCTGCGCGCGAGCATTTGTGGCAGTCGTGACGAACGTCGCGGCCGTGACAAGCAGACTGAACACTATTAATTTCTTAAGCATGCGAAGCTGGGACATCTGAAACCTCTTTCTGACTACAAGACTTGGAACACTGATGCGGCATTTGCAACGGTAGTGCCCAAGCCGGTCTGTCAGAAATGAAAGGAAAATTGGGATGCTTCGGCTATTGAGAGCTTCGCCTGCACAGGCATCGTTTCGCTAGACAGAAAAATCCTGCACTTTGCCAGTATCACGAGCGGGAATTGCAGAGCGACTGTTTATGCCTTCACGCCTTCAATCACGCTGAAGGGTGATTCGGTCGGCACGACGCGCGTCAGGCGAAAGCCGGCGGCTTCATAAAGCTGGCGAAACTCTTCCTCAGTGCGTTCGCGGCCACCAGTCATTACTAACATGTTCAGGTCAATGAACTTTGCGAAATGCAGTTCGTCGCCGGGCGGAACAACAGCCTCAACCAGAATCAGTTTTCCGTTGTCGGGAAGCGCGCGATGACAATTCTTCATAATCGCGATCGACTGTTCGTCATTCCAATCGTGAATGATCCACTTCATGATGATCGCGTCGCCGCCCGAGGGCACCGATTGAAAGAAGTCGCCGCCGATTACTTCACAGCGATCGGCCACGGGTGATGAGGCGATTTTCGGCTGGGCGCCTTCGACCACCACCGGCGCGTCGAACAGAATGCCGCGCATATTGGGGTTGCGCGTCAGAATCGACGTAATCAATCCGCCGTGTCCACCGCCGACATCGATGATCGTGTTGATGCCGGAAAACACATAAGCCGCGTGCAGCGCGTTCTCGGCCTGCGCCGTCATGCCGCTCATCGCATCGTTGAAAATCTGCGCGTTCTCGGGATGTTTCGCAAAGAATTCCCATATCGGTTCGCCGAAGGCTTTGTCGAACGCGATGCCGCCCGTGCGTACGCTGTGCAGCAGCTCACCCCAGGCCGGATAGTGCTCCTCGCCAAGCTCAGTCATCGCGAAAGCGCGAATCGATCCGGGCACATCGCTGCGGAGGGTTTCGGACATCGGCGTGTTGCCGAACCGATAGCCATCGCTCTGCGTCAAAACTTGGACGGCCCCCAGCGCGCGCAACACGCGAAACAAAGATGGTGCGTGCGTCTTGGTCGCGGTCGCAAGTTCGTCGGCGGTCTTTGGCCCATCTTTCAGCAAATCCGGAATTCCCAGTTTTGCGGCGACATAAAGACAACGCGCAATCCAGAACCCGGAAATCAGTTGCAGCATCTGGAGAGGCGGCGGAATTTCTTTTGTAGCTGTGGCGTTCATTTTTCCTTTGTTCGGTTTCGAAGATTTTGTGGCGGGATGTTACCGAACCGCAGCGACCTCGGCAAATTACGAGGTTACATCCGGTATTCGGAGGGGTAAACTGAGGTGTGTTAAGCTCTGCACAAATCAACAAATAGGATCCTGTTAGGAATTTCAGAGGAGGAATTATGGCTGACGAGGATAACACCTGTAAGAATCCCCCGTGCACCTGTCCACCGGCGGAGGACGGAAAGTACTGCAGCGCGTCATGTGAAGGGGCCGGCAAGACAATCGAACTTGATTGCGACTGCGGCCACGACGCTTGTCAGGGCAATTTCTGAGAACGCAAGATTAGCCACAAAGAGGCACAAAAAGCACAAAAAAGGAGTTCTATGTGTGTCCCTCCTTTTGTGTCTTTTGCCTTTTTGTGGCTAGTTTCGCTGACGCTTCGCAATCATTGTCGCGAGGCGTTCGGCCATTGGCGGATCCAACGCGCGGAGTTTCTGTTGCTGCTCTTGTGCTCTCTTAACATCTCCGAGCATCAAGCACGTAAGCGAATAATTGAAGTAAAACGAAGGGTCTCCGGGTGCGAGGCTAATCGCCCGTTGGTGAAAGGGAACGGCTTCGCGCGCGCGGCCTGATTTCGAAAGCGAAACGGCGAGGCTGTCGTACGCCAGCGCGAAGTCAGGAAAGTCACGAATCAGAATGCGATAGATGAACTCCGCATACTTCATCTGTCCGAGCCGGTCGTACGTCACGCCCATGTTGTAACGCGCCTTCAGATACTTCGGATCGAGCGCGACGGCTTTTTGAAATGCCTGCAATGCCGGTTGAAATTGTTTCATCTCGCCGAGTGCTTCACCGAGATTGTTGATTGCTTCTGCCGAATTCGCGTCCAGCGCCACGGCTTTTCGATAGGCCGCGGCGGCTTCTTCAAACCTACCTGTCATCATGAAGATGTTGCCGGCCGCGACATGCGCTGACGCCGCGATCTGAGGCGACGCGGCAGCGATGACCGTTATGGTCTGGTAGGCCTTAATCGCATCGTCGTACCGGCCTTGCTGCTGCGCGACCTGAGCGACGCGCGTCAGTCTTTGCGCTTCCCGAACCGCATCGGACTGCGTTTGCCCCATCGCCGAAGTCGACAGAAGCAGGGCTAAACCGGCGATTCGCAAAAGATTCGCGCGCCCCAGGCAGGTTGTATGGCTTGTCGTACCAAAAAATTGAGACCCCTTAGGCTAAGAAAAGAGATAATTTGCCGAAAATCTGGGAATGTTTTCGGCATTCGTAGTGTTAGTATACCTGTAAAGTTTCAGTCCAAATTAACCTGGGTCAACAAGGAGGCGCCCCGATGACCAGAATCTTTCTCTTGCTCCTGACCGGTCTGGTTTGTGCTCCGGTTGCATTCGCGCAGAGCAATGACAAGGACTATTCGTTCTACGAGTTCTATCTGGGTTACGCGCACATGCGTGCCTACAATGATGCCGACCATTTTGATCGCGGTGGCAGGGCCACCTTTAACGGTACGCGCGTCGATCTCATCGACGATCGCAATGGCTACAATGGATTCACCGCCGAGTTCAATCAGAATGTGCATCGCAATGTAGGAATCGTCACGAGCTTTACCGGCACGTTTGACGATGTCGGGTACGTAGACCGGCTCAGCGGGCGCACGTTCGACGCGAGTGTGCAGCGATACGATTTGATGATTGGTCCGCGCTTCAATTGGCGTACGCAACACGTCACGCCTTTTGCGCATGCTCTGTTTGGCATTACGCACCTCCGCGCGAGTTTTGACACTGCGTTGTCATCAGGCAAGAGGACGGACACCGGATTCGCAATGGCCCTGGGTGGTGGCTTAGACATTCATGCCACGGAACATCTGGATATTCGTCCGATCATGCTGGATTGGGTGCCGAGCTGGCTCGACAGCAGGCGACAGGATAACTTCCGCGCGGGAGCCGGAATTAAGATCAAATAAGTGTCAGGGCGGTTCTGACAGCTTCAGAAACTGCGCCGCCAGTTTTGGTCCGACGCCTTCGTCTTCATGCTTGAAAAAGACGAAGGCGTCGTTCCATTTCTGGTCTTTCACACGTTGCATCCAACCTTTCAAGTCATCATCTGAGTAAGCCGTTCGCCGCAGACGCAGATAACCCCAATCCGCGGTCGCGGTAATAGACGTGAGCGGTTTCTCGTCTGTGTCTGAAACAACTAGTGCGAGGTTCTTACCGCGCAGCAAATCAAGCGTCTCATCGTCAAGCCAGGACTCGTTACGAAATTCGAAAGCGGCGCGAGTGTTCGTTGGCAGGCAGGCAATAAACTCACGGAGACGCTCGGCGTCTTTTTTCGAATTCGGCGGCAGCTGAAAGAGAACGACGCCCAATCGTTCACCGAGCAAGGCCGCAGTCTCCATCAGGTATTTTGTTTCCTCGGCGCAATTCTTCAGTCGCTTGATGTGGGTGATGCGCTGGGTAG
>JBKPPE010000325.1:0-4229 GCA_046733375.1 Acidobacteriota bacterium
CGCTTGCACAATCTTTTGGCAGAGAGCGCCAGCGAAAACACAGTCGTGCTCCTTTCAACCCATATCGTTTCCGACGTTTCGAATCTGTGCAGCCGCTTCGCAGTCATCCGCCGCGGCGAGATAGTGGCTGCGACGTCAACGGAGGCGGCGTTAAAAGAACTGGACGGCCGGGTTTGGGAAGCGACCGTACCACGCGAACAGGTTGCCGGTCTGGAAGCGAAGGGGAAAGTGATTTCAAAGCAGATGGCCGGCGGAAGTACACGCGTCCGCATGCTCTCGGATAATGGAAAGGCAGCCGAGCCTTTCACATCAGTCGCCGTAACGCTGGAAGATTATTACTTCACAGTCGTGAATCAGTAACGCAAACTGTTAGTTTGCGATCTGTTCTTCGTTCCCGTCGCAAACTAAACAGTTTGCGTTACGTGACTCACTCAATGCGCACATTTGCCGCGATCGCTTACAACGAGGTGCTGCTCAATTCAAAGCGCGTCGCGCCTTACGCACTCATAATTCTGTTCAGTGGTGTTGCCGTGTTGGGCTGGGCCAGGGGGCCGGCTCTCGCGTTAGGTTGGGCCACAAACAGCGACTTTTACATTGCCAGGGGCCTCAAGGCCTTCTCTTTTTTGTTTGGCGTCCCGATCTTCAACGCAATGATAATGGGAGACGCAATCATCAGGGACTTCCGTCTGCGTATTGACCCGCTGACGTTTTCAAAGCCTCTCACTCGCGCCCAGTATCTCTTCGGAAAATTCTTCGGCAACTTCCTGGTATTCGTTTGCTGCATGACGGCTTTCCCGTTGACTCAGCTGGCGCTGCAAGCATTTCACCCGGCGCAGATGGTTGTGCAGCCTTTCAAGGTTCTACCTTATTTGACGCATTTCTTTTTTTTCGTGGTGATAAGCCAGTTCGCATTCGCGGCCTTCTTCTTTATGGTCGGCGCGCTAACCCGCAACAATAAGATCGTTTATTTCCTGGCCATCAGCTTCTATCTAATTTTCATCGCGTCGATGCTTTTTCTTTTAAGAGGATGGACTCGTGGAAAAATCCTGCTCGATCCATTTCTCCTTAATAGCGGTCCCAGCAAAAACGGATTTGGGAACAGCGCGGAGTATCTCAATCAATATGTTTACAGCTATACGTCGGAGATGCTCTTGAACCGCGTCGGTCTGATCCTGCTGGCCGTCGTGTGTCTGACTTGGCTTTACGTCCGCTTCACTACTACGGATCGATCAAAGCAGACCTCGCTTGCCCGCGTTTCGCTTGCTCTTTCGACGGCCACCGATAACGTCACGTACAGATCCGATCCTGTCCAAGAGATCCGCCCGGAATATGATCAAAAGGTCGTATTAAAGAAACCCACGAAGCTGAAGAACCCCTTCCGCTCGCCGTTTTTTGCAATCTTCCAGAATGAAGTGCTGCTCAATTCAAAGCGCGTCGCGCCTTATGTGGTGGCCCTCTTGTCTGCAGGTAACGCCGTGCTCTGGTGGGGTTGGGGACCGGCGACCGGCCGCAACATGGCCACCAATAGCGATGCCTTTATTGCGGGTGTTCTGCCGTTCTTCTGTTTCCTTTTCCAACCTCTCCTGGCGATGCTCATTATGGCCGACCCGACGATCCGAGACCTTCGCACTGAAATCAATCCGCTCATTTTTTCCAAGCCTGTAAGCCGTAGCGAGTACCTGCTGGGAAAATTCTTCGGCAACTTCTTCACGCTGTCGTGCTGCCAAGCGATGTTCGTCGCGACGCTATTTGTGCTTCAGTGGGTCCCAAAATACGGCATGGTTGTTCAGGAAGCGAAGTTCCTGGCTTACCCCAAGCACTTTCTTGCTTACGTAGTCATATCGTACCTGCCGTTGGCCGCCTTCTACTTTACGGTGGGCACTTTGACCCGCAACGTCAAGATTGTGTACGGCGCGGGGCTAGCTATTTATCCCCTCTTCATCAGCTATGCACTCGTTTTCTTAAAGCGCCTGCCATGGTCCTGGAGCGCCCTGCTTGACCCGCTGCTGATCAATTGGGGAAATAGGAACGAGATTCACGCGACCAGCGCCGAGGTATTCAATGAACTCGTGGTCGTTTACGACTCAATCTTCATCGCGAATCGCATCGGGATGATTTTGTTGACGGCGATTTGCTTGACGATTCTCTATAAGTTCTTCTCCACGACCGAACGCTCCGCGAAGACAAAAGAGCTTACCGTCATCAAGCTTTCGACTGCGGCCGAGGGGGTCTATTACCCAGACCGTTCGCCGGATCAATTTGAGCTTGGCCCATCCGCTTACGCAGAGGGCACTGACCTCATTTCGCCCGAAGTCCCCGCCCTGCCTGAAGTCGCTAAGTTAAACAAAGGAATTCGCTCCAACATTAATAAACTAATCGCTGCCATGGGAGTTGAATTCCGCCTGCTGCGCGCGGAGCGAAGCCTGGTAGTCGTCGCGCCGTTGGCTCTCTTCCTCTCTCTTTTGGAAGTGGCCTTCTACCCCATCCATGCGGACATCTCTCTGACAGCAGCCTATGCGACTAACACGGCAACGTCGTTATTGATATTCCTAATCGGGCTGGCGGTCTTCTACCCGGGAGAGGCGATGCATCGCGATCGCGAGGTTCGGATCGAACCATTCTTGTGGACGACACCTGTTCCCAACAGCGTTTTGATTTTTTCAAAGTTCCTTTCAATTCTGATCTTGCTCTTCGCGTTGATTCTGAGTGTCGGAGTCGCTGCCGTCGTCATTCAAATAATCAGGCAGCACACGCCGATAGATTTAGTCGCTTACTTGAAAGTTTACTGTCTGATTCTTCTCCCTAGTGCATTCATCCTTACGGCCATCTCAGTCCTTGGGAATGTCGTCTTGCGAAATAAGTATGCTTTCTATGTAGTCAGCATCGGCACGGCGTCCGCTTTGTTCTATCTAGTCAGCAATGGCTACAACCATTGGCTGTACAACCCGGTGATGTATCGTCTCTGGAACTTCGGGGATCTTATCGGAAGCGCCAGCTTAGGATCCATTCTGTGGCGTCGCGTGGTTTGGTTGGCCATAGCAATCGTGTGTCTCGCGATCGCTCACCTTTTCTTCCCGCGCAAAACAAATTGGCGACGAGTAATGATGACACTGGTCGCTCTGACAGTGTCGCTGACCTTCGGCGGCCGTGTTGCCGCACAATCGTCTTCATCAGCTCTCGCGCTGACTCACATTACGGTTATTGACATGACCGGCGCGCCACCGCATCGCGACATGACGGTGGTCGTTACGGGTAATCGAATAACAGACATGGGCACGACGAATCACATGCGCATACCTCGCAATGCGCGGATCATTAACGCCGCGGGTAAGTTTTTAATTCCCGGCTTGTGGGACATGCACGTCCATTTCACTCGTGTGGATACGACCTTTCCGTTGTTTATCGCCAACGGCGTGACCGGCGTGCGGAACATGGGCGGCGACCTGGATGATTTGCTTCGCTGGCGCGCCGACGTGCGCGCAGGGAAACTCTTGGGTCCCCAGATTGTCACCTGCGGTCCAATAGTCGATGGTCCCGAACCCGCAGCGCAGGGCCCCACAATAGTAGTTAAGAATGAAGCCGAAGCGCGCGCTGCTGTCGATTCACTCAAGCAGCGCGCCGCGGATTGTGTGAAGGTTTATGACAAACTGCCGCGTGACGCGTACTTCGCAATCATAGATGAAGCACGGAAGCAATCGCTGCCCGTCGTGGGTCACACGCCTCTCTCAATCACGACATTGGAAGCGTCCGACGCGGGACAAAAGAGCATCGAGCATCTCGGAAGCATTCTCGAAGGTAGTTCTTCTCTCGGAGCCGCGTTGTTCGATCCTGAGAAGTCGCTACCGCCGGTAAAAGACCCATCTGAATTTCCTCGTCGGCTGGCGGCGCGCGGGAGGCGAATGCTCGACACTTATGATTCGAAACGCGCGGCGAACATTTTCGCGCACTTCGTAAAGAACCAAACGTGGCAAGTGCCGACGCTGGACACTAAATACGTCCTGACCTTCATTGATAGCCTATTCGCTAAAGCTGACGATCGCCTGAAATATGTTCCTGCAGCCGATCAGCGATGGTGGAGTCCGACAAAGAACTTCTTCGCGCGTTACCGGACGCCGGAATACATCTCATATCGATACCGGCTTTGGCAGAAGGAACTCGATCTCGTCAGAGATATGCACCGCGCGGGTGTGCCATTCATGACCGGAACTGATTTGGGCGGCGCGTACACG
>JBKPPE010000326.1:0-5786 GCA_046733375.1 Acidobacteriota bacterium
GCTCCTGCGTCCTGGGGGCGGCTTTCGCAACCTGTTTGACCGGCGCGGGTGCCACTGTGCGCGGGCGCGTGATTGGTTCTTGTTTCTGCGCGAACGCGTTCAGAACGAACACGAACACGAATGCGATGAGAATTGGGGCTGAAGGCTTCTTCATGATTGCAAAACGGGGGGTGCTAACTTCACATGAGCGCGAAGCTGCCAATCAGATTCGCGCAATCGTCGGTTGGTTGTCAACGATTTTTTTCCCGACTTTACGGAGATTTGACGAGCGACCTACTGGCGCAACAGTGCACGGAAGTCATCGCGCTCTTTTTTTCGTCCCGCGACATACAATGCGTGCTCGTTACCTGATGCATCGAGACGAGCGATTGGCGGCCGCGGCAATGCTTCATGAGTCGAAAGCGTGAAGAGAGCATTGACCATACGCCCGTGACAGCTTTCGCAGCGGCCGCGCAGCGTCGTCAAAACGGCAGTCGATCGATCTTTTCCATCGTCGGTCGTGATTGCCGAGGCAAACGTGTAATCATTTCCCGCATCGGCGAGGTAGGCTGGCGACTTTTCGGAATACGAAACCATACCTCCTTCCGTCGATCGGGTCAGGAGATTTCGGCGGCTCAACTCAAACTGCTGGATTTCACTGGTCGCCAATGTTTCGTTTGCATCGGTCGTGAACTTTCGAATTTGCACATCCCGAACAATCGGCGAAGGCAAAATTACGCCGCGGTTGTCGATCAGCAAATCCTGCATGATTAGCACCAAGCCATCGAGTTGTGACATAGGATTCACTTCAGTCTGCAACCGAGCCAGTAGCGTTTGCTTGTCAGCCCTTGCGGCTGGATGAACAAAAACGCGTGCGGCTCGGCGAAAATCGGCAGCATCGTCATGAAGGCGCTCTGGTAACATCTGAATCTCCATCCATGAACTGTTTTGCGCGAAAAGATCCGGCAGGTTAAAAGCTGCGCGTGCCTGTTCATAAGTTTGGGGAAGAGAAGCAATTTCTTGCTCAGTGAGCGCGAGCTTCTTGACCAGTTTCGCCAACAGCGGCACTAACTCCTCAGCCTGTTTCGCGTCGTTACCTGACTTCGCAAAAGGTGCGAGCAGATCAAAGGCTGCCCAAACATCCGATTGCATCAACGCACGCGCAATTGCAGGGCGGGTGTTCGTCTCGGCATTTGCCTCAAGCAACGCGGCCTTGAGTTTAGAAAAGTTTGGTTCGGTCAAAATCTGGCGAACGCCGTCGGCGATGAAAAATGATGGATACAACGGCTCGATCGCGCGGTCGCCCATTTCAAAACGATCAAACGTGCGTGTGCTGACGCGGACTGAGGGAGCCATTCCAAACCGTCGGGCTGCAGTGAACGGTTTACCCTCGGGGAACTCCGATGTCATTCGAGTTTTTACAGTGCGGCTGAACAGCAAATGAAAAATTCGATTCCAGGAGTCATTGGCGTCCGCGGAGTAGATGTTTTGAGGATCAGCCGACACGAAAATCGGCTGTGCTTCCTTGATCTCTATCGAAGCAGTCGTTGAGCCGTAGCGACATCCTGGGAGCAAAATTGTTACGAAGAGCGTTGTAAGGACGAAGAAGCGCACTGCTTATTTTAAGACTTAAGACGCCCCGGCTAAAGCGAAAGTTCCTCGCCGTTTAAGAACGAGTGTCACTCAACTTCTCCTCCAATTCTTTTACGCGCGCTCTTAAGTCTTTCAGTTCTTCTCGCATTTCAGGCAAACGGCCGAAGTGAGCGTGCAAACGCTTGTATTCATCCAGCGGCTGAATCGGAATCCCCCACCAGACCCCCGGGCGGACAATCTTGCCCGGCAGAATGCCCGCCTTGGATCCGATCACTGCGCCGCTCTGCACGTGAATGTGATCGCCGAAACCAACCTGGCCGCCGATAACGCAGTCGTCTTCGATCGTGACGCTGCCGCTGATTCCGGTCTGCGCCGCGATCACGACGCGCTCGCCAATATCGCAGTTGTGCCCAACATGAACCATGTTGTCGAGCTTTGTGCCTCTTCCCAACCTCGTGCGGCCAAGCGCACCACGATCGATAGTTGTGTTCGCGCCAATCTCAACGTCGTCTTCGATCACAACCGTCCCGATCTGCGGAAACTTGTGATAGCCCATGTCGCCGCGCACATATCCGAAGCCATCGGCGCCGATGACTACACCCGCATGGAGAATCACTCGATCGCCGATTGTGACGCCATCTTCAATGAAGACATTAGGATGGATCACGCAATCAGTCCCGATCGTCACGTCGTCGCCGATTTTGGCGCCGGCGCGGATCTGAGTTCCACTACCTACACGCGAGTTCTCGCCGACGCATACGAAAGCGCCGACGAAGACTTGCAGAGCGACATCGGCAGTCTCCGCAATCACGGCTGACGAATGAATTTCAGGCGGACGTTGCTTCGGCGGATGAAGAACTTCCGCCACCAACGCAAAGGCAAGCTTGGGATTCTTTACTTGTAACTGGCACGGAAGGTCTAACTCAAAATCTGTCCGAACAATGATGCATGAGGCTTTGCTCTGCGTGGCAGCTTCGAAAAATTTCGTGTCGTCAACGTAGGCGATGTCGCCGGTAGTCGCCGATTCGAGACTGGCGACGCGATTAACTTCAACTTCGCCACTTCCGACGATGCGCGCGTCCACCAATTCCGCCAGCTCTGAGATTTTTTTAGTCATTGAAGGGGACGGCGATAGTACAACGTGAGACAATTGAAGGCGAATTGTTGCGGTGGCAGACTGCTCTGTAACGGCAATTGCGCTGAAATTCGGCGGATCGAGACCTTTTGCCTTGCCTTGATCGCGATGGCAAACTATCATGACGAGTGTCGCCGGCACTCATTTTCACAGAATTGCGGCGAGAAATACTGGGTTTTCAGCTATTAGTAACCTCAGCGCGTCTAACTGCGTCTGAACGTTAGCGAGGAGAAGTTTAATTGTTTAGTGATCAATTTCGCCGCGGCGAGTCCGACACCGGCAAAGCTCCCAATGTGACCGGGTCTAAAATCGTCTCGACTTTATCGGATGTCGCCTGGAAGGCGTTCCAATCAGTGAATCGGCGTCTGCCGGAAGGCGAGGCCATTCGTCCCAATTGGGCGCCCGGGCCGCTGCTTAAGTCCTACGAACGCACTGCGCCGCCACTTGGTTTTCCGAGAGAAACAGATTCGCTTTGCCCGCGTTGCGTCAAAGAGGTTCGTAGCGCCGTGATCAGCGGTGAGACGCCGCTGGAAACCTTGATGAATGCTCATCCCGGCGAACTCAAGGCGCAAATTCTGGAAGAAGACGGCCAGGTGATCATGCGCAAGACTTGCCCGAAGCACGGCGAGTTCACCGATGTGATGGCCACCGACCCAGCATTCCTGGAGAGAATTGAATCGCTGTTTTTCGGACGCGACTTCCGCGCGGCGGAAGATGCGAAAGTTCACAAACACGGAACGTCGAACATCAAGTTTGGTCGCGGCGCGGTGCTGACCGTCGATCTAACCAATCGCTGCAACATGATGTGCGATCCATGCTTCATGGATGCAAATCAGGTTGGCTACGTGCACGAGCCGACGTTCGAAGATACAAAGGCGATCCTCGATCGCGCGGTTTCGTTCAAACCAAAGCGACAGGTCATCATTTTGTTCTCAGGCGGCGAGCCGACCCTTTCGCCCTATTATCTCGACGCCGTTGCTTATGCGAAGAAGATCGGCTTCTACAGAATTCTCGCGGCCACCAACGGAATTCGCTTCGCCGAAGACCTCGAGTTCTGCAAGCAAGCGAAGGCTGCCGGTCAACACGGCGTCTATCTGCAATTCGACGGTGTCGGTGAAGAGAAGAACAAGCATCGCGGCGTCGGCAACCTCTTCGATGTGAAGGTGCGCGCGATTGAAAACCTCGCGAAGGTTGGCATCAAAGTCACGCTGGTGGTCACGATTGTCAACAGCATCAACAACGACGCGATTGGGCAAATCGTCGAGTTCGCGGCGAAAAACATCGACAAGGTGCAGACCATCGCCTTCCAACCGGTCTCATTCACCGGGCGCGACGAAGATATCTCTGATGATTTGCGCACGAAATGGCGTTACACGCTCGCGGGGATGACGCACGACTTAAAGGATCAGCTGGATGGCCGTTTGCAGCCGCTGCGCGATTGGTTTCCGCTGTCGTCGTACTCGGCTTTCACTTCGGTGATGGACATGCTGCAAGGCGCGGACGCTCCCTGGGGTTGGTCGTCATGCAATTGCCACCCGAACTGCGGCATCTTCACGCTGGCCGTAGTCAACAAGCAGACCGGCGACTTCCGTTCGCTCTTCGAGTTCTTCAACTACGAACAGTTTATGAAGGACGTCGCGGTGATTACGGACACGGCACGCGGCAAGAAGCTTTCGTATGCGCAGCTCGCGATGGCGATCATGCGGAACTACGACGCGAGCAAAGCGCCGGAAGGATTTCCGATTTCGCAAATCGTCAATCTCTTCAAACCATCGTCGACTAATTCGAACTCTGATCGCAACGACCGCATGACCAGCGCTGGCCAGGACAGCCTCACTGACAACTGGCGGGTGCTCTGTGTCGAAGGCATGTGGTTCCAGGACCTCTTCAATTACGATTTCCGCCGCACAGAAATGTGTGTGATTCCTTACGGCACGCAGGAAGGTGAGATTTCGTTCTGCGCCTACAACACGGGCGTCGGCTGGCGGCAGATTATCGAAAACATGCACAAGACTGCGAATCTCGCCGACTGGTACAAAGACCATGAGCGTCACGCGGTCTATGCCGCCGGTCATAACGTGCCGAACATCTCGAAGAAACACTCACTGAGTCTTCCGATCATAAACGCAATCATCGATCACGACGACAACGGACAACCAGCGCCGGCTTCTCCGTATCTGATTGAAGACCACGAAGAACAAGTACTAACCGTTTAGATCGATCCAGGGGTTTTCGCTCTCCAAAGAGTAATTTCATCAGGGCTGGCAACCGTGCCGGTCTCGTTCTCTCCTCTACTTGCTCTCTCCGACTTAGCCCAACAAAGGAGAAAAATATGAAGATAGCTCTGCGAATTGCGACCTTGGTCGCTCTGTCTTTGATCGTAGCGTCAACAGCCTTCCCCCAACAGCAACCGGCTGCTCCTCCCACCGACCCGAAAGCCCCACTGGCCCAAACCTCGACGATGGCCGCAAAGCTGCCATCAACCTTCGGGCTGGTTGAAGACACGCCGGTCAGGATCAAATTAGCTCGAACCATGTCTTCCAAAGACGCGAGGGTTAACGAGCGAGTTGATTTCGAGGTTCTTGAGGACGTCAAGGTCGGTAATGTCGTAGTCATTGAACGTGGTTCGCTGGCGATCGCGACCGTTACCGAGGCTCATCCCAAACGCAGAATGGGACGTTCAGGGAAACTGCATATCAATATCGACTATTTGCGTCTGACCAGCGGGGACAAGGTGCCACTGCGCGCGTTCAAAGGCGGGAGCGGCGGAAATCATGTCGCGGCGATGACGGGCGCAATGGTAGCCACGAGCATCGTGTTCTTTCCGGCGGCGCCCTTGTTTCTATTCATGCACGGCAAAGACATAACGATTCCGAAGGGCACCGAGGTTACTGCATATGTGGCGGCGGATACGCCACTCGATCCGGCAAAATTCACCAAGCAGAGTGCTCGACTTGAATCAGGAACGCGCTGAATAGCAATCTCGCTCTGGTCTAAGCTTTCTCTCCCCACCTTTCTCCACGACTAGCCTCAGCGGCACCGTGATTGCCCTTTGGCGAAAGCGATCGCTGTTCTTTGG
>JBKPPE010000327.1:0-4514 GCA_046733375.1 Acidobacteriota bacterium
AGCATAGACTGCCTGGCTTTTTCTGATGATGCCCGAACGCTTGCAGTGGCGAATGAAAGCGGAATGGTCCAATTCTGGAATCTCGCTACTTCGACTCTCTCAAAAACAATCGCGACAGGTGCGAGAAGCCACGTCCTCCGACTCGCGCCAAACGGATCAGTTCTTGCCATTGCCGACGGCAAGACAATCGCTCTGTATGACGTAAGAACGGGCACTATGCAGCGAAGACTTGAAAAGCACGACGCGACTGTGAATGCATTGGCATTCTCTGCCGACGGGCAACTGCTCGCAAGCGGTGGCGACGATCGTACTGCGATTATTTGGGAAGTTGGTTCAGGGAAATCGAAACACACGCTGAAAGGACACGATCAGACAGTTCGAACGGTTGCTTTTTCACCTGATGGACGATTCCTGGCGAGCGGCAGTGGCAACGCTTCAGTGGTGGTATGGGACCTGACATCTGGAAAACTCGATCGGGTTTTGAAGTAAGCGATGAGATGAATTTCGGATTTGGAATTGCGAATTTCGGAATGGTTTCGAGAGTCGCGGATAACGAAATCCGAAATTCGCAATTCCAAATCCCAAATCTGAATTTCAGGAAATTACTTATATCTGAGCGCAATCATCGGGTCGACCTTCATCGCCCGTCTTGCCGGAATGTAGCAAGCCAGCAACGCGACCGCCGTAAGTAGCAGCGACACTCCAATAAAAATCAGCGGATCGGTAGCAGACACGCCGTACAATAAACCTCTCATCACGCGGGTGGTCGCAAATGCTCCAGCCAACCCTAAGCCGGCTCCGATGAGAGCGAGGGTCATGCCTTGCGTGATGATCATACGCAGCACATCCCTTGCTTGCGCGCCAAGCGCGATGCGGATGCCGATCTCGTGCGTGCGTTGCGCTACTGAGTAGGCGATCACCCCGTAGATTCCGATTGATGCCAGCAGTAAAGCGAACATCGAGAAGATGCCCAGGAGCAGCACGACGAGACGTGTGTTGGCCACGGATGCGGAGAACACCTCGTCCATCGTCTTGATGTCGTAAGCAGGTTGGTTCTTATCAATTGAAAGTATCACGCCGCGCACTGGCGCCGTCAGCGCCTCCGGCTCACCTTTAGTTCGCACCGCAAGCGAGAGTCCGCCCCACCCCGCGTCCTGAGCATAAGGTACGTAGATTTGATAGTCCGTTTCCTTGTCGAGCCTTCTCATTTTTACGTCACCGACGACGCCGATAATCTCGCGCGCGAACTTCTCGTCGCGCCACACGGTGATCCGCGTGCCAATCGGGTCTTTGCCTGCAAAGACACGGCGCACGATACTCTCATTGACGATGACCACGGGGGGAGTCTCGGAGGTGTCACGATCGGTGAAGGAGCGCCCGGTCTTGACGGGAATCCGCATTGCCCTGAAGTAATCGGGCGTCACGACGAAATAATCTGACTGTAAGGATTCCTCGGGGACGAGCGGGTGTCCTTCGGGGATGAATGAGCGACCGGCACTTCCGCCAAGCGGAAGTGAAAGCGTCGCACCGGCAGCTTCGACCCCAGGCAAAGCGCTAACGCGTTGTGTCAACTCACGAAAGAAAGTCTCTGACTGCTGCGGCTTCGGATAACGCGTTCCAGGTAAGGAAATGCGCATCGTCAAAACATTTTCCGGATCAAAGCCTGGATTCACATCGCGGAGCAATACGAAGCTTTTAATCAACAGTCCGGCTCCGATGAGCAGCAGCAAAGACAAGGCTATTTCCGAGACAACTAATATTGCACGCACGCGGTTCCGCCCGTGGCCCTCAGACCCACTGCGACCATCTTCCTTCAGCACATCATCGACATCGGTCTTTGACGCGTGGAGGGCCGGAGCTAAACCGAAAAACAGACCGACCAGACCAACTACTCCCACGGTGAAGACGAGCACGCGCGCGTCCAAACCGACCTGGTCCAAACGCGGAACGTCCGCCGGACCGATCGCGATCAACAATTTAATCAACAAGAAACTGAAGACTAACCCGACCGCGCCACCTGCAACAGCAAGCAACAAACTCTCCGTCAAGAGTTGACGGATGATGCGCCTTCGACCAGCACCGAGCGCGGTTCGTACCGCAATTTCCCGCCGCCGTGCCGACGCGCGTGCGAGCAGCAAGTTCGCGATGTTCGCGCAGGCAATCAACAGCACGAAACCGACCGCTCCGAGCAACAATAGCAGCGAAGTGCGAACGTCTCTTGTCGTCCAGGCTTGGAAACCCTCTAGCCGTGCCGACCATCCGTAGTTCGTTTCCGGATACTGCTGCTGCAGTCGAGCGCTGATGGTATCGATCTGCGACTGCGCTCCAGCGATCGTAGCCGTTGGTTTGAGCCGCGCTATTATTGTTTTCACGTAACGGTTGTCGCGCCGCTCATTATTATGTGGGTACAGCATGGTCCATGCTTGAGTCTTCGCCGGGTAATCGAATTCGCGAGGCATTACGCCGACGACGATGCAGGTTGTGCCGCCCAACGTGATCGGGCTTCCGACGATCTTCGGATTCGCGCCGAAGCGACGCTGCCATAGTCCATAACTCAACACGGTGACTATGTCATCAGCCACCTCGTCTTCCTTCAGCAACGCACGACCCATAATGGGATACACGCCCATTGTCTGAAAGAAGCTTGGCGTCACCTTGGCAAATGAGATGTACTCAGCTTCCGCTTCGTCACCCGTCAGGATTGCGTCCCCCTGAACGATAGCCGTAATGCTCTCGAAAGCGTCCGTCTGGCTTTGCCAATCGTTATAATCCGGCACCGAATGCCAGCCTCCGTTCGAAATTCCTCGAGCGGAGTTGATGCCTTCGAAATACACCAATCGTTCCGCCGCGGGATATGGCAACGGCCTCAACAACACTCCGTTGACGACCGAGAAGATTGCAGTGTTGATGCCAATGCCCAAAGCCAGGGTCAATATCGTTACGAGAGTAAAACCAGGGCTCTTGCGCAGCAGCCTGGTCGCGTGCCGCACGTCTTGCATAATGTCGGAGACAAAAAGCAATTTGCTACTGGAGGGGGGAATTGGTGGTAAGGGTTCGCGGTGTTCAATTCTTCGGAGTTCGTTCGCAAGGACGTCGTGCTCACTTAGTTCACCGCGCACCTGAACTTCAGCTTCTTCTGGAGATGCACCGCCGAGCAGCAATTCGTCGTAACGTTCCTCCAAATGCTGCGCGAGTTCGTCGATTATCTCCGACTCACGTTCAGGCGTGATTCGTAAACTGCTGAGGTGTTCGATTAGCTCCGGTTTCCAATCAGGCATTTTCAAGACCAGTGATGCGATTGATTGCCTCGACAAAGGCTTGCCAGGTATTTCGCTGGGCTTTCAAGATCTGCTTTCCTTCGGTGGTGAGACGGTAGTAACGGCGGCGACGCTCACCCGCTTTTTCAATCCAGCGACCTTTGATCCAGCCCCGTTTTTCCAGCCGGTAAAGTAATGGATAAAGCGAGGCAATATTGAACTTGATGGCTCCGTTCGAGCGAGACTCGATTAGCTTGCTGATTTCATAGCCGTGCCTGGGGCGCGCTTCGACTAACGACAGGATGAGTAACTCCGCGCTCCCCTTTTTCAATTCCCGATCAAGTACTCGTTCGTGCATATATTTCATAGCCACATATTACTGTGACAGAGGTAATGATCGTCAAGAGGTTTTTTCTGCCGACTACTTACTCCTGATACTTTTTCATAGGTTTCTGCGCGTTATTTAGTAATGGCGAGCTTCAGCTCGCTGATCGAATAACTTGATGACGGAGAAGGTCATGAAGAAGTTCACACTTGGTTTGGTATTGGTTTTCGGGATCATCGTATCGCAGGGAGTAACGGCAAGCGCACAACGTTCGGTTGTCGGTTACTGGAAAACGGGCGGTTTGGGAATGATCAACGAGGTCAACACCACCACCGGCCAGACAAAGAACAATCGCGGCAAAACGTTCTCCTACAAGTTTGCTGCAGACGGCACCTTTACATTCGTAGGGTACATGGAATCGACCATGTTCGGCTGCACAACGGGGCTTTTTAACGAGATCAACGGCCGCTACCTGGTTGACGGTACGACGATCTTTCTGAAACCCTCGCGCGATTTCTGGAGAAACACATATTCATGTTTCCCGAATTCGAACAGGTCGCAGGAGAAGGCCCCGACCGAAAAGTCGGTTGAATTTAGTTTTAAGACCGATGAATACGGCAAGAGTTTTATTTGTCTGAACGACGCAGGAGTTGAGACCTGCTACAGGCGCGAGCAGGAATAAGAGAGAAGATCAAGGATCTTTGTTTCTAATTAGGATAAAGATCGCGCCTCTTCGCGGGGGCGCGATTTTTTTGCCTCTTGGACAGGTTAGGCGGTCTCTTGAATGGCTCTCACGACCATCACTGAGGTTTAACACCCACGAGCACTGTATTGCTTGTGGCCCCGTGTAAGGTAATTTTGATCTTGAGGTCTCCTGCGCTCGTGGTTGAGTCGCTCAATTTGAGCACAACTTGTGTTAGCCAGTCGTAGGT
>JBKPPE010000328.1:0-3630 GCA_046733375.1 Acidobacteriota bacterium
ATGTGTGGCCCATTGAAACATGAACACCTGCGTCCCCGGCGGCACGGGATAACCGCCGATTTCGCAATCGTTAACAGCCTCGCGGCCAAGGCCGTACGCGGGCGGGTAAAGACGCATTGACTCTTTCACGATCTGTTCCGTGTATTTCATTCGCGACAAGTCGGCAAACGTCGCATCGCGATCGCCGAGCACCTCGTCGAGCTCCGCGTGAAATCTTTTTTCGGCCTCAGGATTTTGCCCAAGCAAATACCAGCTCCACGCCAACGTTAACGCTGTCGTCTCGTGACCCGCGAGAAATAACGTCATGACTTCATCACGCAGCTGCCGATCATTCATGCCACTGCCGTCGTCATCGTGCGCGGCCAAAAGCATCGAGAGCAAATCGCCTTCATCTTTTCCGCTCGCGCGGCGCTCGGAGATGATGCGATACACGACGCGGTCAATCCTGCGCGCGAGCCGATGAAAACGAATGTGCTCGGGCGTCGGTAGGCGGTTATTGAGAATCCATTTCAGAGTAGCTTGCGACGCGAACGGCTTCACCATCTCGGCAAGAATGGCGCCGACGTGATCGACGTCGTGCGAAACGTCCGCGCTAAAGAGGCAGCGCACGACGATCTCCAGCGTCAGGCGCATCATGTCGCGATGCAGGTCGCGCGTCTCGCCGGCGCGCCAGTTTGCAGCCATCCGGTTCGCATAATCGACCATCGTCGTTGCATAAGTCGCAACCCGTTCGCGATGAAATGCAGGATTCGACAAGCGGCGCTGCCGCTTCCACTCTTCGCCTTCGCTCGTTAACAGTCCGTTGCCGACTAGCCGTTGAAAGAAGTTCGAACGCAGCGACATCGCCTTACGGAAGTTCCTGGCGTTCGTCGTCAGCACCGATTCAATTTCGTTTGGATGGTAAAGAAACAGCGCCGGCACGTAGAGAAATCGCGACCAAACGACGTCGCCGTAATCGCGTTGCATGCGTTCGATGAAGCCGAGCGCGTCGCGATTGAACTCGCGCATCACGCCCATCACCCGCGTGCCCTTTGGCCCGGGAAGGCGCGTCCCAATGTCCAACTTCTTGCCGGCGGAATAAGCGCGCGCGAGTTCGCTGAAAGAAGGATTCGAGCTCATGGAAGACCCACCGTGGCAAAAGGGCTAGGGATAGGGTGTTGGGTGTCGGGTGTCAGGTGTAACCTATTCCAAGATTGCAGGCGAGTGACTTTTGACCGCACATCAATATCGTTCTTCGTCTTTGCTGTTCCTGTCTTCAATTCGTAGGTATCACAAGTCGCCTCTTACACCCTACACCCTACCCCCTTCACCCTTACCAACGGCGCTATTTCAACAAGTCCGTATAGATGCCAGGTTCGCTGTCAGGAATGATGGTGGCGCCGACTGCCCCTTGATAAAACTCAACCGGTCCGGCGCCGCCGATAATTCCGTAGACGTAGCCGAGTTCGCGCAATCCCCACAGCGCGGCAATCAGCAGAGCTTGCCCGACTCCTTGGCGCCGTTCGCTTTCGGCAACACCGGTGGGCCCAAAAAAGGCTTTGCGAGTGCATTGGTATCCAGCAAAGCCAACCACGCAGCCTTCGCGCGTCGCTATGTAAACTGTCACGGGCTTGTTAGCAAACGCGACGGAAATCTCGTCAGCCCACGCCACTGAGAAATTCTTTTCGATAAATTGGCGCACGGGTGTGATCTCGAATGGTTGCGCGCGACGAATGACGATGCCGTTCTGACGTGATTGATCGACTAACGGTTGGAGTTCCGGCAACTTCAGCAGGTTGACTAGAAGATCGGGCATTGCCTGGCGAGTTTACCGAAGAAACTTGCGGCGGGCGAGAACGGAGTTCTTAACGTGGGTTCCCTATTTTGGTTTTCCTCTGTGTCTCTGTGCGTCCTCTGTGCCTGTGTGGTGAGAATACCTAAACAAAAACTCATCACAGAGACACGGAGCTTTTCATAGAGACACAGAGTCGAGTGAAATTAGGAGACTGCCGGTTTTGTGAGCCGGCGAACGGAACGGCCAATCTCGCTTTAATTCTTCAATCGTCCCATTGAAGACGTCGACATCCATATCGTAGTCGGTGCCAGGAACCGTGTAGAGACAGGATGCCCGATTGTCCCGGGCGCAGTTGATCTCGCTCGAGAACTGCCAAAGCGTGTAGCTGCTCCACATGCCTTTCGGAAAATCGGTGACCGCGGGTTTGAACCGCGCGTACCAAAGCGGCGTCTTCGTGAACACATCTTCCGCGCTCGCTTGCTCGTTGATCGCTTTGACCACGAGATTGTTCGCGTAAACTAGCGGGTAACGTCCGGTTTTTTCTTTGATGCGATTAATGAAGAGGCGCGCTTCATCAAAGCTCATGTGTTTTTCGAAGTCTGTGCTTTCTAAATCAAGCGCCATCAAGTCATCGGGCTCAGGCTTGACCGTGGCGAGAAAGAAGTCGGCCTGCTTGATCGGATCGCCCGGTTTGCCGTAGTGATAAGCGCCCCACCTGTAACCGCGCCTCTTCGCCTCAATTTTTCGGTCCGCGTACTTCTTGTCGACGCGATCGCCGATCGTCGCGCGATGAATGATTGCGACGACACGCTTGTCGGTTGCGAGCTTGTCCCAATCGATCGCATTGCCCTCGAACGGATCGATGACGATGGCGACGCTAGGATTTTTCCAGGGCTCGTTGAATTCGGGAGATTGGGCAAACGCCGATGACAGGCTCATAACGAATAAGAACAGAAGTGCTGCAATAACCCGCCTATTCATTGATCGTTTATGGACGTAACAACCCGATTGCTCATGATATACTCACCGCGCCCCGTCCAGAGAGTCGAGCTAACCATCACAAGTGTCTAACGTCCTCGAAATCATTCCCCTCGGCGGCATCGGCGAGTTTGGAATGAATTGTACATTGCTGCGCTATGGCGACGAGATGCTGGTACTCGACGCGGGAATGGGCTTTCCTGAAGAGAGCGTCTATGGCGTCGATGTCTGCATTCCTGATTTCGAAATTCTCGAGCAATACAGGCAGGACATCACCGCCATCATTCTCACGCATGGTCACGAAGATCATCTCGGAGCGCTGCCTTATGTGCTGAAGAGGATCAACGTACCTGTTTACGCGTCGCACTTCACTTTGGGTTTGGCGGAAAGCAAACTGGATGAGCACGGAATTCTCGGCGATGTGTTGCTGCATCGGGTCGAGCCACGCGACGTTGTCACCATCGGATCTTTCACCATCGAGTTCATTCGCGCGTCGCATTCGCTCATCGACTGTTTTCATCTCGCGATCAAAACGCCGGTCGGCACAATCATTCACACCGGTGATTACAAAGTTGATGAGACGCCGGTGATCGGCGAGCCGATTGATTTACGAACTCTTCGTCGCTATGGACAGGAAGGCGTGCTCGCGCTGCTTTCCGATTCGACCAACGCAACGGTGCCCGGCCGTACGCCCTCCGAGCGTGCCGTCATTCCGGCCTTCGAAGAAATCTTCGCTGAAGCTCAGGGCCGAATTATCGTTGCGGCGTTTGCTTCTTCAATTCACCGTCTGCAAATCGTATTTGATGTTGCGCAGCAATTCGATAGGAAAGTCTGCGTGCTTGGTCGCTCGGTGCAGAAGAACGTCGAGATTGCCGAAC
>JBKPPE010000329.1:0-2775 GCA_046733375.1 Acidobacteriota bacterium
GCACTAACTTTCTTAAAGTTCTACTCTCCATGTCCTGACGTACGCGTCATAGTTCGAATAGGCGCCGGGTTCCCAGCGATAAGCGTCAATCATGACGGCACGCAGCCGTTGCGGCGACGAAATAGGTAAGCGCGAGTTGTATATCTCTCCCCACGCCCGCAACAGATCCGGCAATCGCGCGGCGGGAGGTAAGTTTTCTTTTCCGCCCAGCGTATTCAGCATGCCAGTGTTCGCCGGATGCAGTGAACGTATGAAGAAGCTCTTGTTTTCGACTGTTGCCGAAACCAAACTGAAAGCAACATTCGATAGCGCGTTCGTGAGATCTACTGCGGGCAGATCGATCGTTGCGCCCGTCAAAGTCTCGCCGCGGAGAATGTAATAAGTCTGACCGCCGCGAGGGTTGGCGCCAGCCATCATCATGGTTGAAGCGGCGAACGGATACAGATTTCTGATGAAGACAAAGGAAATTAGGAGCGGCGCAATCAGCGCGAAGGTCAGAATCGCATACCGCGCGAGCCAGGCGCGATCGCCATCCAGCGAATCGCCGAGGGGGTCTTGTTCAGTTTTCCGGGGCATCGCGAGATTTGTCTTCGTCGGCTAAGTCAAAGGAAAACAAAATAACCGGCTGGATGCGGTTAAGGTTGCGTTGACGAAGTGTCTAAAGGACTGGCAATTAAACGGTCGAGGGATTCGCGTGGATGTTCTGCCACGGGATCTTCCCAAACGACTGCAAACAGTGCAGGCATGGTGAGCCGACGTCCAGCGCTGGCGCTTCGTTTCTGCCCGCGAATTCGGCGAGTACTTCACGTCGGCTGTTGAGCTGCGTGGCTGCAATGCGATTCAAACGGGCGAGGGCGGAAGCAAAATCTTCCACGTTCAAGTCCGCGACGACTTCGGTTTCGCCTATGGCGCCGCGGAAACCCGACAAGTTACAGCAAAGCGACAAGTGACCGCGATAATCGATGTTGCAGCTCCTGCCTGCGAGTGCGGAACACGGCGGTGCCGGATCGATATTGTAGTAGCCGACTTCCAAACTAATCCGCATCTTGAAAATCCGAGCGAGCAGAGCGATTTCCTGTTCCGCCAGTGTGCGATCCTGAGCGCTCAAGCCAAATTCGTTATGAAAGTCATCTGAAGTCGGCAACAAATGTCCAAAGTTCAGCGCCGCCGCGCCCATCCGCGCGGCAAACAAGGCAATCTTTTCGAATTGCGGCAGCGTGTCCTTGCGCATGACGCATTTGACGACAAAGGGTAATCCGCCACGATGACATCTCGAGAATGCGCGCACCAGTCGCACGTACGATCCTTCGCCTCGCCAGCGATCGTGGGTCTCGCGATTTGGACCATCCAGACTGAAAGCCACGTGCGTAACTACGTCGCGATTCGATTCGATCACAGGCCAGACGCGCTCGAAATGCCAGCCGTTAGTGATGAAACTGCACTTCATCCCTTCAGCGCCAACTGTTTCTATGATCTCTTTGAATTTGGGATGCAGCGTTGTTTCGCCGCCCGTGAACATCACGTAAGACGCGCCCATCGCCTGACGCGCTTCGCGAATCACACGTTGGAGCAAATCAATCGAAAAGAAATTCGCCTTTTGGTGATAAAGCGCGTCTTCATCGCGCAGACAGTAACTGCAATGCAGGTTGCAGATGTTCGTCAATTCGACAATCAGACGTGGCGGGCCATAGTCGCGGGTGCGGCCAACTTCTTCCAGTGCTGTGGCATCGGCCGGAAACATCATTGTTCCGAGAATTGCGAAAGCAAAAACTCGCTGGCTCGCTCGCTGTTTAGCAGATCTGCGCAGGCCATCAGCTCAAAACCATTAGCCTGGCGCGCAAGCACGCCCAAAACCTCCAGGTGCGCTGCCGCCGTGGTTTTGTCATAGCAGGCCCAAGGGCACATGCGAAGCAGGCGCGACATCGTTTCGGCTCTATTCAATGATCGCATGCGACTCTCCGGCGCATCCGCGATTTGCGAGAACAAGACTTTACCGGGCGTGCACGATAACGCGAATTGTCCGGGAAAAACCGGCGCCGGTTCAAATCGTTTCTTCGAGGTATCGAAGGGAGCAACCGTAACTTCGATCGGACCAGACTTAGCAACTCCTGTTGCCGAAAAAATGTCATCGGTAAGCGCGAACATTCTGCGGAGTGCATGCGTGTGCACCATGCCGTCTCGGCCAAACAACAGAAGTGAATCGTCCGACAGATACTGCCAGCCCGCCGTTGCCAGTTGCGCGGCGAGGTTCGACTTACCGCTGCCCGAAGGTCCAATGACTAAGACGCCTTCTCCAAACGGACTTACCACACCCGCGGCGTGTAACTCGTACAAACCACACCGTCGCATAGCGACCATCGCAGCATTAAAGATCAGGCGCGCTAACGCCGACCGTTCGCGTGACGCTGCGGTATTACCGATCCAAACCTCCACTCTCGACGAATCGCAGTGACCCGCGACAACCGAACCCTGGTTTTCGAAGAAGTAGATTTCCGCGTCTGTCCGGCAAACGCCCCCTTCGGCTACTTCGAACGGCGCCAGATTGGGCGGCGGCGGAGGTTGGTCATCCGAAGTGTGAATGACGATGGTGATATTCGCAGTAATGCCATCTGCGGGAACGGGAGCAACATGCCAACACCCGAAGTACCGCTTCATCATTTCATTGATTTCCGAGTCTGCGGTTTCGACACAAACAAAACGACCGGCCACCGCATAGAAACTCGCGAAAGCCGGTCGTTCTGAATACTCTGCTACTCCGACTGATGAGTCGGATTC
>JBKPPE010000330.1:0-9686 GCA_046733375.1 Acidobacteriota bacterium
GTTTAATGATCGTGGGGAGCCGGTCGACGAAGCGGGTCCGGCAACACCGGTTGAAGTCCTCGGCCTGCAGGGTGTTCCCGAAGCCGGCGAATCGTTCCAGGTCGTCGCCGATGTTTCGCGCGCACAGCAGATTTCGCATCATCGCCAGTACGTCGAGCGGCAGCGGACGCTGATCAAATCAACGAAGCGCGGTATCGAAGCGTTGGGCGAGACCGAAGTCAAAGAACTCCTCGTCATCATCAAGGCCGACGTGCAGGGCTCAGTCGAGGTGCTGAAGTCGACCCTCGAAAAGATGTCGACCGAACGCGTGAAGGTGAAAGTAATTCGCTCAGGCGTGGGCGCGATTACCGAATCCGACGTGTTGCTCGCGTCAGCGACCCAGGCCGGCTCGACTTCGAGCGCGGTCGTGATCATCGGCTTCAACGTGCGGCCTGAGTCACGCGCGGGCGAGTTGGCGAAACAGGAAAGCGTCGATATTCGGCTGCACTCGATCATCTACAAGGTCGAGGAAGAGATTAAGGCCGCAATGATCGGCATGCTCGAGAAGATCGAGAAGGAAAAGATTCTCGGCAAAGCCGATGTGCGCGAAGTCTTCCGCGTGCCGGAGGCTGGTTCAATCGCCGGCTGTATGGTCATCGATGGCATCATCACGCGCAAAGCACGTGCGCGCCTGATTCGCGACGGCGTCGTGACATGGGAAGGCAATATCGGGTCGTTACGCCGCTTCAAGGATGATGTCGCTGAAGTGCGCGAGGGCTTTGAGTGCGGCATCGGTCTGGAGAATTTCAACGACATCAAAGTCAGCGACCAGATCGAAGCGTACATTATTGAGAGGGTGGCGGCCACTGAGCTGTAAGGAAGTTTCGGGTTTCGAGTTTCAAGTTTCGAGTTAATCCAAGCTCGGAACTCGAAACTTGGAACTCGAAACTCGAAACTGCCAAGCCATGCATCGGACCGAGCGCATTGCGGAAACGCTTCGTGAGGAGATCGCGCAGATTGTGGGATTTGAACTCGAGGATCCGCGTTTGACCATGGTCACGGTGTCGGAAGTTCGCGTAGCCGACGATCTTCGCGACGCCAGCGTTTACGTTACCGTGCAAGGTGACGAAAGCGAGCATCTGAAGGCTTTGAAAGCGCTCGAACATGCCGCACCATACGTGCGAAGGCAATTAGGCTTTTCGTTGAACTTGCGGCATACTCCCGTGCTTCATTTCGTCCGCGACACGGTCGAAGAGAAAGCAGAGCGCGTCGACGCGCTCTTGGAACAGATTAAGAAGTAGCACAGACTTCAGTCTGTATGTTTGTAAGAAAGGTCACAGACTAAAGTCTGTGCCACTGAATGCTTAGCCAGGTAGTTGAATTAATCGAACACAAACACCGGTTCGCGATCACGTCCCACGTTCGACCGGATGGGGACAGTCTCGGATCCTCCCTTGGACTTTATTGGCTGCTGCGCGCGCTCGACAAAGACGTCGAGGTCATCATGCGCGACGACGCACCCCATGCATATCAGCAGCTTCCGGGCGCGGACTTGATTCGCGTCACGCCCGCGGTTGATCGCGAATACGACGGCGTTTTCGTCATCGAATGTTCGGACATCGATCGGCCCGGACTGATCGATCTCGAAAAGCAATTCGTCGTCAATATCGACCATCACACCAGCACCGTTCTGTTCGGCACGATAAATTGGATCGATTCGACGGCGTCGGCCGTCGGCGAGATGATCTATAACCTGTGCAAAGCGACTGGGGTACGCGTCACGGTCGAAATCGCCGAATGCGTCTACACTGCCCTGCTGACTGACACCGGATCGTTTCACTATTCAAATACGAGCGAACGAACTTTTAAGATCGCTTCTGAACTGGTGCGCACTGGTGTCCGGCCGGCAAAAACCGCAGAAGCGATTTACGGGAATTACCAGTGGCCGAAGATCGAGTTGCTCGGCCAGGTTCTGTCGACCGCAAAACGCGATGAGAGCGGCCGCATCGCCTGGATGCGTCAGACGCTCGAGATGCAGAAACAGACCAAGGCCTGTGAAGAAGACACCGACGGGTTTGTGAACCTGCCGCTGACGGTTGGCGACGTTTACGCGGTCGCGCTGTTCAAAGAATGTTCGCCCGGCATTTACCGCACCAGCCTCCGTTCGAAAGGCGAAGTCAACGTCGCTAAAGTCGCCGAGCGCTTCGGCGGCGGAGGCCACCGCAACGCCGCCGGCTGTACTCTGAAAGGCACTTGGGACGAGATCGAGAATCAGGTCGTGCCGCTGCTGCAGGATGCTGTGAAGCGAGCGAATGGAAGTAAATAGCAAGTCAGAACCACCTGCGGTGGCGGGTGGTTGATCTCACCATTGCGTTACCATGTGGAACGACACGGATATCCCTCTCGCGTTCCTGATTACGTTCCGTTCGCATGGGACGTGGCTGCACGGTGACGACCGAGGCTCAGTTAACCGATTTCGTAACCAATATAAGTCCCGCCGACTGCCACCCGAAAAGAAGTGGCTCGACACAAACACTAAACGGCTGCGCGACGAGCCTGTGATGCTTGACGCAGATCAGCGCCATTGCGTTGAAACTGCCGCGCGCGAAACTTGCGAGTTTCGAAAGTGGTATCTGTACGCGATCAACGTAAGAACAAATCATGTTCATGTCGTGGTCTCGATCGGCCAAAAGAAGCCGGAACTCGCATTGAACGCATTCAAGGCGAACGCAACTCGCGTGATGAAACAGACAGGATGCTGGAACCGCAGTCATAGTCCGTGGGCTGACAAAGGAAGTACTCGCTATCTCTGGAATGAGAAGAGTGTGGCGCGCGCTATTGAATACGTTCTTTATGGCCAGGGTGACGACTTACCGGACTTTGACGATTGAGGTCAGAACGGCCTGCGGTAGCGGGCCGTTAAACTGACATTGCCAGTAACTATAAAGATCAACCACCCGCTACCGCAGGTGGTTCTGACTTCATGACTAAAGAAAAACAATACAAATGGCGTCGCGCTGATTACCAGGAACAAACGCGCGGGCTGTTGATTGTCAACACCGGCCACGGCAAAGGTAAAACCACGTGCGCGCTGGGCTTGATGATGCGCGCTGCCGGTCAGGGATTGCACTGTTGCATGATTCAGTTCATGAAGTCGCGCAACGATCGCTACGGCGAACACGTCTCAGCGGAGAAGCTCGGCATCGAAATCCACACGATGGGCGACGGCTTTACCTGGGACACAAAGAATCCTGAACAGGATCGTGAGACGGCGCGCGAGACGTGGAACCTCTGCGTCGAGAAATTGAAGAGCGGTGATTACGATCTGCTGGTGTTCGATGAACTCGTGTACGTTTTGAGCTACGGCATGCTGCCCGTCGCTGAAGTCATTTCCGAAATCCGCACCGCCCGCGAGACCCAGCCCGCACTTCACGTCGTTCTCACCGGTCGTGACGCGCCGAAAGAATTAATCGACGACGCCGACCTCGTCACCGAAATGACCGAGATCAAACATCCATTTCAGGCGGGCATTCGCGCGCAGAGAGGGATCGAGTTCTAGACCGACGACCTTTAACCACCGAGGACACAGAGGAATGCATACGAAAAGGACTAAGGTTCGTTATTTGGTTTGGTTTCTCTGTGTCCTATGTGGTTAAGCTGATGGTTCTGTAACTTTTCCGTTTGTGCTACCCTTCTGACCTTACAAAAATTCTGATCTCTGATTTCTGACATCTGTTTTTTTATGCCCTGGTTTCGCAAGAAAAAAGGCAAGATCGAGCCCGTTAGCGAAAAGGACCGGGTCGTCCGCACTGAAAACGTTTTTGTGCGTTGCGAAGAATGCGGAGAGCACCTCTACAAGCGCGAGCTGGAAGAAAACCTGCAAGTCTGTCACCACTGCAACTATCACTTTCGCATTGGCGCGTACGATCGGCTGGAACAGATTTTCGACGACAGGTACTGCGAAGAGCTGGACGCGGAGGTGATCTCCACTGACCCACTCGAATTCGTCGACCGCAAACCTTACAAGAAGCGAATCGAGCAGGCGCGACATGCGACGGGGCTGCCGGAAGCTGTGATCAACGCGCGCGGCAAGGTCGGCGGGCATCGCGTATTGGCCTCTGCGATGGACATGAATTTCATCGGCGGCTCGATGGGTTCGGCCGTCGGCGAAAAAATCACGCGGGTAATCGAGCGCGCGATTAACGAACGCGGCGCGGTGATTATTTTTGCGGCTTCGGGTGGCGCCCGGATGCAGGAAGGCGCGCTCTCTTTGATGCAGATGGCGAAAATATCAGCGGCACTCGCGGCGCTCGAAGAGCGACACCTTCCCTTCATTTCGGTTTTAACTGATCCGACGACGGGTGGCGTCACGGCGAGCTTTGCGATGCTCGGCGATTTAATTCTCGCGGAACCGAAGGCGCTGATTGGTTTCGCCGGTCCGCGCGTGATCGAACAGACGATTCGGCAAAAGCTGCCGAAGGATTTTCAACGCTCGGAGTTCCTGCTCGACCATGGCATGGTTGACGCGATTGTCGATCGCCGCGAGATGCGTGACTTTCTCATCAAGTCGCTGGATTTCATGATGAACCCGGATATTGACGAGAAGTCTCAAGTCTCAGGTCTCAAGTTCCAGGTCTCGGCGTCAACGACTTAGTCCGCAGATTACGCCGATTCCACAGATTCAAAACAAAAGAGTCGAGATGACGTACGGCCTTCACCGTGCTTCATGTCTTTTCGTTCCTGCATAATCTGGGTAATCTGCGGGTAGATGTCTTTCGACGAAGCATACGACTATCTCCTCAGTCTCGGTCACGAGACGCTCACAATAAAACTCGGCTTGCAGAATACTGAGAAGTTGCTGAAGGCGCTCGGTAATCCGCACAAAACTTTTCCCTCAGTTCAAATTGCCGGCACGAATGGCAAGGGCTCGACCGCCGTCATGCTGGAATCGATCTGTCGCGCGGCAGGAATTCGCATCGGGCTCTTCACTTCGCCACACCTGATTTCGATCACTGAGCGGATTCGCATCGACGGGAACGAAGTATCGGACGCGGCGTTTGCACGTCTCACCGAACGGGTGAAGGAAACCGCTGCAGAGCTGGTCAGGCAGGGCGAACTGCAAACGCTGCCGACGTTCTTCGAGCATCTGACGGCGATCGCGCTCATCGCCTTTCAAGACGCGGACATCGATCTCGCAATTTTGGAAACGGGACTGGGCGGACGGCTTGATTCGACCACTGCGGCGGGAGCGCAAGTCGTCGCCATAACACCAGTCGCCATGGACCATCAGGAATATCTTGGTAATACATTGGGACAGATTGCTGCTGAGAAGGCGGCGATCATTAGACCTGGAGTTGCTGCTGTGATCGCCCCGCAGAGCGAAGACGCGATGCGTGTAATTGAACATCGATGTCGGGAAGTCGGTGTAACGCCTATGCTGGTTTCCGATGCGGGGGTCGCAGCGGGCAATTCAAAACTCGGCGCCGATCTCGCTCACTACCATTTGCGGCTCTGTAACGCGTTGCCCGATGGCCGCACGTGCGTAACGTTTCAAACACCGAGCACGCGGTACGAGAACGTTTGCCTCAGCCTGCGGGGTCGGCATCAGATCGCAAACGCCGGGGCTGCGATCGCTTTGACCGAAGCGTTGCGCGAACGTGGTTTTGCAATTCCAGCCGAAGCGATCGTCCGCGGTCTTGAAAATGCGCGACATGCGGGTCGGCTCGAGCTCTGGGACGGAGTTGTTCCGCCAATTCTCTTTGACGGAGCCCACAATCCGGCGGCCGGGCGCGCGTTGCGCGATTACCTGGATGAGTTCGTCGATCACCCGATCACGATGATTTTTGGCGCGATGCGCGACAAAGCGTTGGACGAAATAGCTGCGATTCTCTTCCCTCGAGTCGGTACCATCATCTTGACGCCGCTCGAGAATCCGCGCGCCGCAACGATTGAAGAGTTGGAAGCCGCGGCTCCCTCAGATTTTGCTGAATTAAAGATTTATCGTGCGAGATCGGTTGCGGATGCCTGCGGAATCGCAAGACAGACTACTAATGCAGATTCACTGATCCTTGTCACCGGTTCGTTGTATCTAGTCGGCGCAGTGCAACAGATCTTGACTCCGCTTTCCAGCAAAATTACTGTGTAGTCTCAGACTAACGATGCTTGGAGTCAGTACCGGGAGCGGTAGCGACCGGGTGGCCCGCAAGATTGGTAAGTTACCCGGTCGCTACCGCTCGCGGTACTGACTCCATGTCAATCGCGCTACCCATTATGGCCGACACACCGGAGTTCATCGACTCAAAGAGAATTTTTGCAGGCCGCGTGTTTGACGTTAGCGTCGATACCGTCCGTGAAGGCGAGCAGACTTACATCCGCGAAATTGTACATCACCCCGGCAGCGCGGTGATTCTGCCTGTGTTCGATGACGACACGATTGCGCTCGTGAAGCAGTATCGCCATCCGGCAGTGAAGTACCTGCTGGAATTGCCCGCCGGCACGCTGAACGATCGAGAACGTCCGGAAGTTGGCGCCGCCCGCGAACTTGAAGAAGAATTAGGACTGGTTGCCGGCCGCATGGAAAAGCTGTGCGAGTTCTTCATCTCACCCGGATTCTTAAGCGAGAAAATGTGGCTTTACCTGGCAACTGATTTGAGAGAAACGCAGCAGCGTCTGGAAGAAGATGAGGCCATTGAAATCGTCAGACTATCGATCGATCGCGCGTTGCAAATGATTACCGACAACGAAATCGAAGACGCGAAAACGATTATCGGTTTGTTGTTGGCGGCGCCGCGATTGGGCGTCTCGCCGTTTGCGCCTGAATATCCCGCGGTCTGAGCGGTGTGTCTTAATTTGACAGGCGTTAGAGTGCCAACTTTAGTTGGGTTCTTTTCGACCACAAAAGCCCGACTGAAGTCGGTACTCTCACACCCGTAATTCGAAATTACGCGACACCCTCTGACGCGAAACCTTGTTTCTACGATTGGCCTTGTTGTATCTTGCCCGCGCAATTGGGCCCCGAAACAAATGAAAAACTCAGTCGCCAAAGTCACACTTGCCATTGCTTTGTTCGCAGCGCCGGTGGCTGCTCAACAATCGCTCGACGCGATGGTTGATCGCGAACTGCCGCAACTCGTTAACACTTATAAAATGCTGCATGCGGCGCCGGAGCTGTCACACTATGAAGTGAAGACGTCCGCGTTTCTCGCACAGCAACTGCGGGCGCTCGGTTATGACGTGACCGAGAATGTGGGCAAGTACGAGAATGCCCAATGGAAAGGCCACGGCGTCGTCGCGGTGATGAAGAACGGCGCGGGGCCAACAGTGCTCGTGCGTAGTGACATGGACGCGTTGCCAGTTGAAGAGAAAACGGAGCTGCCTTACGCGAGCACGGTCAAAACGAAGAACGACGCCGGACAGGAAGTCAGCGTCATGCACGCTTGCGGGCACGATGTACACATCACCTCCTTAATTGGGACGGCGACGATGCTCGCGCGCTTGAAAGATCAATGGCACGGAACGCTGGTATTAATCGGACAACCAGCGGAAGAGACCATCGATGGCGCCAAAGCGATGTTGTCCGATGGTTTGTATTCGCGTATTCCAAAGCCTGATTATGCGATTGCGTTGCATGACAGCGCGGACTTGGAAGCCGGTAAGGTCAGTTATGCGCCGGGTTACGCAATGGCGAACTCGACTTCGGTCGAGATCACGATTCGCGGTTTGGGCGGACACGGTTCAAAACCGGAAGCCACAAAAGATCCAATCGTTGTCGCCGCGCAGGTCATCCTGGCGCTGCAAACGATAGTTAGCCGCGAGAATTCGCCGCTTGATCCGGCGGTGGTGACCATTGGGTCGATCCACGGCGGGGCTAAATCGAACATCATTCCCGATGAAGTGAAAATGCTTCTAACCGTTCGTTCGTACAAAGAAGAAGTGCGTCAACACATTCTCGCGTCGATCGAGCGCATCACAAAAAACATCGCGGCCGCCGCCGGCGTTCCTGAAGATCGCGCGCCGATTGTGAAAGCCAGTGAAACAGAGATGACACCCGCGCTCTACAATGACCCACAACTAACGGAACGCGTGGCGAAAACTCTGCAAAAAACAGTTGGCGCGGAGAATGTTGTGCAAATCCCGCCGATTATGGCGAGCGAAGATTTTGGTCGCTTCAGTCTCGATCACCAGATTCCGAGCTTGCTGTTTAATTTGGGCGCAGTGGAACCGGCAAAGGTTGCGGCGAGCAAACAATCAGGCAAGCCATTGCCTTCGTTGCATTCAAGCTTGTTCGCGCCGCTGCCTGAGCCGACGCTAAGAACCGGGGTGAAGGCGATGACGGCGGTGGTACTGGATCTGATGAAAAAGTAGCGTGCGACAGGCTGCTAGCCTGTCTCCAATCTAAACAGGCTGGCAGCCTGTTCTACAGGAGATCAAAATGGGCAAGGGCGATCAACGCAGCAGACGTGGAAAAATCCATCGCGGAACTTTCGGTAAGCGGCGGCCAAAACCGAGATTGCACAATCGTGCGGCGGCGGCCCAAGCTTCGCCGGGCGCAGAAGCCGCCCCAGCGAAAGAAAAGAAAGAAGCTAAAATCGTGAAGAAGCAACCGAAAGAATAATTGGTTAGTCCTCCCACTATGCGATTCGCATTTCGTAAATCGACAGAAAAAGATACCGAACCGGTAATTGCGCCGGCTGCGCATTTCGATCTTGGCCGCCGCGGTGAAGCGCTGGCCGTCGAGCACCTCGAGCAAAACGGCTATCGAATTGTGGCGGCAAACTTCTCGCTTCCGATTGGCAGAAACCGACGCGACGTTATCGTGAATGCAGAGATCGACCTGGTCGCTTACGACGGTCCGACACTGTGTTTCGTCGAGGTCAAAACCCGCGCCTCAGACGATTTTGCCCCGCCGCACGTGAATGTCGACCTGCGCAAGCGGCGACAAATTTCGCGCGCGGCACTCGCGTATCGACGTATGCTCGGATTGGTTGACGTAGCTTATCGGTACGATGTCCTGACTGTCGTGGCAAAACCTGATAACGCAGATCCGCGTATAGAACTGCTGAAAGGCTTCTGGTCGGACACGCAGTTGAAGATGCGTAAGCGCGTTGAGCATTATTGGGATTAGGTCAGAACCACCTGCGGTAGCGGGTGGTTGATCCTGGACGTCGAGTGTCTTAACTTGCGAACATTCAACCGCCCGCTACCGCAGGCGGTTCTGACTTCATGACTGATTTAGAACGTTACGTAGGTCAGGTTCTCGACGAGAAATATCGCCTCGAGCGTTTGCTCGGTCGCGGCGGCATGGGCGCAGTGTACCTCGCCACCCACATGGGGACCGATCGTTACGTTGCGCTGAAGTTGATTGCGCCACAGTTCATGCGCAACCAGGAATTTGTCGAACGCTTCAAACGCGAAGCGCGTGCGGCAGGACGCTTGCGACATCCGAACGTGGTCGACGTCACCGATTTCGGCTTCTCAGGCGACGGAACAAATCGTGTTGCTTATCTGGTGATGGAATATCTCGACGGCTGCACATTGAGCGATGTGCTCGCCGAAGAAAACCGTCTGCCGCTTTACTGGGTCGTCGATATTCTCGAACAGGTCTGTTCCGCCGTTCACGAAGCGCATCAGCAAGGTATCGTGCACCGCGATCTGAAACCCGACAACATCTGGCTCGAGCCGAACAGTCTCGGCGGTTATCGCGTGAA
>JBKPPE010000331.1:0-6274 GCA_046733375.1 Acidobacteriota bacterium
ACCTAATACTGAGGACAGATTCGCTTGCATCGTCCACGCACGACGTGAATAACGTCGCGCGCCGCTTGGCGCATTCGTGCCACCGACTGCATCCTGCGGATTGTCGTCAGACATGCGATCGAGGTTGAAACGAATCATCAGTGTTTCATTCGGAGTGAACTTGTGATCGACGCGCGCATCCAGAAGCGTCTGCCGGTAATGGCCCGTCACGTCGAGATGTCCATCCGCCGGCAGCACGAACGACGGCAAGGCACTCGACAAGAACGTCGTGCGGTCCTGGCGCGTGTAATCGCTCGAGACAAAGAAAAACGTCTTGTCTCTGATAATTGGTCCACCAAGTGATCCGGAAAACTGATTCAGCTTGTCGGGGATGTCGATCGGATTGATCGCCACCAGATTCGTGGGCAGAACGCAACTTGTGAGCGACGGCGGGCAAAAGTTGTCCTTTGAGAAGCTCCTCGCTTGCCAACTGCCGCCGGGACGAAGCATGTAGAGCCCTTCGCCGTGGAATTCGTTCGTACCTGATTTGGTTATGATGTTTAGCGCGGGGCCGTACGTCCAGCCGTATTCGGACGAGAACGCGTTCGTCAAGACATTGAATTCCTGCACCGCCCCCATCGGCACCGTCGCGACGCCAACCTGCCGGCCCCACGCTTCGTCGTTGCTTGCCCCGTCCAGAACGATCGTCGTGGCGCGGCGTGAACCTACGCCGGTGATGAAATAGGTCTGGTTAACGAACAGATCGCCCGTCCCCTTGCCTTGCCGGAACGCCGAGTTCAGGAGCGGCAGCGTTGAAACTTTGCGTCCGAGGATCGGCAACTCTTCGATGCGCTTGCTTTCGAGTGGAAGTCCAATCTGCGGATCGGCGCGAACACCTTCAGTAGTGCCATAGATGGTGACTTCGCTCTGACCGCCGCCGGCCACGACTTTCACCTTTACTTTCGAAGTCTCGCCCGCACGCAGCGTCAGCCCGGTGGCATCGTCCGCGGTGAAGCCGGTCATCTTTACGCTCACCTTGTACTCGCCGGTGAGGGGCAATCCGGCAAACGTCACATTTCCCTCATCGCCGGAAACCGCGTCACGAGTTGCTCCAGTCGCGGTATTGGTCACAGTCACACTCGCGCCCTCGACGACAGCACCGTTCTGATCGACAACGGTGACAACCATGCTGGCGGTGTTCGGTGACTGAGCCACCGACGGTGCCGCACTAATCAAACCGACAACGGCGAGCACAAAGGCGGCAAAAGCCGGGTTAATTCTCATTCTTTTGTCCTCGTCTGAATAGCGGGGAATTGAGACAGCAGGAAAGGTGTAATTTAGCGTCAGCGTGGGAAATACTACCAGCCACCGTTGAGCTTTGAAATCTGAAATGTGGAATCTGGGATCAGGGGAATTGGAATGTTCTAATGGCGCGCGCCGCGCTGCCCGCCATTGTGTAGGGGCAGGGCTTGTCCCTGCCCGAACGCGGGCAGCCACGAGGGCTGCCCCTACATCATTTCCCGAACCAACCGATCGGCTTACCTGACAGATCGACCCAGACACTCTTCACTTGCGTGTAGAGTTCCAGTGCGTGCCGTCCCATCTCGCGCCCGTAACCGGATTGCTTGTAGCCGCCGAAAGGCGACGCCGCATTGAACATATTGTAGGTATTGATCCAAACGACGCCGGCCTTCACCGCCTTCGCGAAGCGATGCGCGCGCGTAATGTTCTGTGTCCAGATGCCCGCGGACAGTCCGTAGATCGTATCGTTCGCTTTTTGGATCAACTCGTCGTCGTCTGTGAACGTGATGACGCTCGACACGGGGCCGAAGATTTCTTCCTGCGCCACACGCATCTTGTTATCAACGTCGCTGAAGATCGTCGGCTGAAAGAAGTAGCCATTCTGGAATTGCGGATCGAGTTGCGGCGGCGCACCGCCCGTGAGAACCGTCGCGCCTTCCTCGCGCGCGATGTCGACGTAGCCCTTAATTCGATTCAGTTGCTCTTCTGAAACCTGTGGCCCCATCAAAGTCGCTTTGTCCATCGGATCGCCAACCTTGACGCGCTCGGCTTTCTCTTTAAACCGCGCGAGAAATTCGTCTTTCGCTTTCTCTTCAACGAAAATGCGCGAACCAGCACAGCAGACTTGGCCTTGATTGAAAAAGATTCCCATCATCGCGCCGTTGACTGCCTGATCAAGATCAGCGTCAGCGAAGATCACATTCGGCGCTTTGCCGCCGAGTTCGAGCGAGACTTTCGTCAAATTGTCTGCGGCGGCTTTTGCGATCAACTTGCCGACTTCGGTTGAACCCGTAAACGCAATCTTGTCGATGCCAGGATGAGACGCCAACGCCGCACCCGCAGTCTCGCCATAGCCCGGAAGAATGTTGACGACGCCTTCGGGAAAACCTGCCTCTTGAATCAGCTTCGCCAATTCCAGCGCAGTCACCGGTGTTTGCTCCGCCGGTTTGAGAACAACAGTGTTTCCGGCAGCCAACGCCGGCGCGAGTTTCCACGCCGCCATCAGCAAGGGAAAATTCCACGGAATGATCTGGCCGCAAACCCCGACAGGTTCACGCAAGGTGTAGTTGAACATCTGTCCAGGCACGGGAATCGTTTCGCCTTCAATCTTCGTCGCCCAGCCGGCAAAGTATTCGAAATTCTCAACCACGCCCGGCAGATCGATGTAGGTCGATTCTTTGATCGGCTTACCGTTATCGCGTGTTTCCAGCTCGGCAAGCTGAGCCGCGTCGCGCTCGATCAACTGCGAGAGTTTGTAGAGGAGGCGCCCGCGATCACGGGCACTCATCTTCGACCATTTGCCGGTCGTAGCCTTGCGTGCCGCCGCGACTGCTTTGTCGACGTCGGCCTTCTCGGCTTCGGCTACTTCGGCGAAAGTTTCGCCCGTTGCCGGGTTCGGCGTCGCGAAAGTTTTGCCTGATTCAGCGTCTACAAATTGGCCGTCAATGAACAGTTGATAACGACGCGAAGTGGTTTGCGGTTGTGGTGTTGACATGGAATGAATCTAGCATCGAAAAGCGGTCAGTGCCACCCGCGTGAGCACGGAGGTCAGTACCATCCGCGTGAGCGCATGGGTCAAACACGCAACTTGCTTCCTTGTCCCATCTGCTGACGCAGATGGTACTGACTTAACCCCGCAACAGGCGTATCCTCCGATCGCCATGACGAACAACAACTGGCCCGAACTCATCCTCGAAGAATGGCAAGACACGCTCGCGACCCTGCACATGTGGACGCAGGTTGTCGGCAAGATCCGGCTGGAGACAACACCACTCATCAATCACTGGTGGAACGTGCCGCTGTACGTGTCCGCGCGCGGCCTGACGACTTCGCCAATGCATTACAAGGATCGGATCTTCGAAATCGAATTTGATTTCATCGATCACAAGCTGCGCATTGAGTGCAGCGACGGCGCGCGCACGACTCTCAAGCTCCGGCCGCGATCCGTTGCCGACTTTTACAACGAAGTGATGACGACGCTCCATCACTTCGGAATCGAGGTACAGATTTGGACGACGCCGGTTGAAGTCCCCTCGCCGTTTTCAGCCGTCCGCGAAGCGATTCCATTCGAACAGGACAAGGTTCACAAATCCTATGATGCCGATCACGTGAATCGATTCTGGCGCGCGCTGGTTTCGATTGACGATGTGTTCAAAGACTTTCGTTCACGCTTCATCGGCAAAGTCAGTCCCGTGCATTTTTGGTGGGGCAGCTTCGATCATGCCGTCACCCGTTTCTCCGGTCGCCCGGCGCCACCGCGTGAAGGTGCCGATAGAATTACCGTTGAAGCATATTCACACGAAGTCATCAGCCACGGTTGGTGGCCCGGCGGCAACGGCTTCGAGGCTGCGTTCTATGCTTACGCAGCACCTGAGCCTTCTGGTTTCGGCGACGCCAAGGTCAACCCGGAAGGTAGTTTCTATTCTAAAGACGTCAGCGAGTTCTTCCTGCCCTACGACGCGGTGCGCACATCGCCTTCCCCGGAAGACACGTTGATGGACTTCTGTCAGAGCACGTACGAAGCAGGCGCGAATTTGGCGAAGTGGGATCGGAAAGCGTTAGAGCGGTGATGATGACGTACCGTTTTCTTCGCTCCGTAGGAGCGACATATTTATAGAACTCTCGTATAAAAAGAAACGAGCTCCTTTAAGAATAACTGGTGCACGCAATTATTCGTTTATCTCGCCCCTTCAGGGCGAACCACCAGACAAACACACGAAACCCAGGGTGGCGCGCTTCGCGCTTACCCTGGGCTATTGAATTGTGCGCTTTCAGCGCACTGGCAGTTCCGGTTTCGCAAACAGTTTCTCATCCACTGGTACGTTCCTCTTGATTTCCGTAAACGTTCGCGTCCAGCCGAAGTAACTATCAATCAGCGAGCTGCGAATAGTGAACGGCACTTTCACTCCGTCCGCGTCGCGGTAGTCTTCAAAATCAATCTGCTCCGGGAGCGGAAGCGCGGCGGTGTGGGTGATCGTTGTCCTTCTTCGCAGTAGACCGGTTTCCGCATCGAAGTCATAACTAACTCTCTTGTCGGAAATTGTTTGAACCACCACCCACATATCGCGTCCATCGATCTTTTCGATGCCGGCGAGCTGCATTCCCGGCGAGGACTTTACTTTAACCACACCGAAAATTGCTTCCAGGCTGCGCCGGGCGTCAGCCGCGTCGGTTGGACTGAGCGTCTGCAGATTGTTGCCGTTTAATACCCAACCATTTTCGCCGGAGAGTATCTGTCGCGTGACGCCCTGCGGTGTTTTTCCGACCATAAGCAATTTGTCAGGGAGTGCCAGAGTGATCTCATTGGCGGCAGAACGGTTCTGTGAAGCCGTGCGTGTTCCAATCATGGAAACAGTCTTCGTGCCGGTTGCATTCGAGCCGCCGATGGCCTGGATGTATCGGGCCAGAATCTCATCAACTGATGGCCGCGTTCGCGGCGTCGTGGGCGCCGGGGGATTGGGCTCGGGCTCATGCCCTGATTTCGCAATCGGCATGGTTGGCAATCCAACCGTCGTTGTTTGCCCGCGGTGACAGGTGAAGCACGTAACTGAGTTCTGCGTAAAATCGACCTTGTTCGATCCGTTGATCGTTAAGACCATCTGCAACATGCGCCGGGCAGTCTGCTTTTCAGGTTTCTCATCGCTTTCATAAATCCAATTGCGGTAACCCGTCTTTGGATCCTTGCCATTGAATACATGACAAAATTCACACTTCTCGCCGATTGACACAGCCATGAAATTCATCAGGTTGGAGAGCTGCGACTGTCGCAGTCCCAGCCCTTTTAGCACTTGAAGGTTCTTGAACGCCTCCTCGACGGGCTTGTCGCCTTGAGCTTGCGCGCTTGTAGGACGCGTCGAAACAAGGATGCCGATCGAAACAATCGAGAGCAGACCAGCTATCAGAAACAGCGTCTTCGTTCGTTTAGACATGTGTGATGTTCTCCGGCGAGTTTGCGATCGCAAAAAAGTTTCCAGTCCGCCCAGCGCGATAGTACGCAAGCCAGGACAATGGGTTTCAGTCGGTATCGGCTTTCGCCCATTAGGAGCGAGATGTTTATAGAACGTGCTCAACAATAGTTCGAGCTCCTTAAGGAGCGAAATCGGCTGTCGTTAATTCGCTCCTAAAGGAGCTCCGATTCTTATTACCGTGGTGTTCTATAAATATTTCGTCCCTACGGGACGACGGCAACTCGGAATTCCGCGTCACGTTTTTCAACGCTGAAAGTGTCACAGAAATAGCCCGGGGTAAGAGCGCCGGGGCGCCACTCTGGGATCGCGTCGAACACAATTGCCAACCCTAAAGAGTTGAGCATACTGTTGCGCCGCCAACCAACCCGGAACTTAACCCATCCAAATCTCGTTTCCCAAATCGAATGACGAATCTCTCTCACAACATGGCTAGCAGCGCCAAGCGTACCCGCGCTTTTCTGCGTCGTCACGTCACACGTACAAGATCGCTGCTTGCCCTATTGTTGGGTTTTGTCTTCCTTTTCGTCTGTGGCGTGACCGGCGCTGCCGGGCACATCGCGGACCGGATGATCCTTTACGTTCATATTGCTGGCTTGTACGGCAGATCTCCTGACACGAATCTCTCAATGCCGCTTACAGACGTGAAGAAGAGTCAAATCGCGAACACCTGGCACGCAGCGCGTGGCGAGCGGCAACATGAAGGGCAGGACATTTTTGCGCCACGGGGCACGCCGATTGTTTCCGCGACATCAGGTTATGTGGTGAAGATAGGTGAAGACAATCTCGGCGGGCATACAGTTTCAGTC
>JBKPPE010000332.1:0-4616 GCA_046733375.1 Acidobacteriota bacterium
CGTCAGTACTTCGTCAAGGATGGCCCGAGCTTCGTCGCGCTTGTCCGTGTTGATCAGAGCGTTGACGAGAAAAACGTCCGAGTAGGTCTGGGTGGGCGAGAGCGTCTTTGCCAATCGCTCCTCTTCGATTGCTTCGGGATACATTTTTCTCGCGTTATACATCACACCCGCCATCATATGCGCAAAATAAAACTTCGGATCGAGGTCGAGCGCGAACCGAATTCTTTGCAGCTGGGCGTCACCGGACTCGCGCTGTGCTACGCCGATGTTTAACCATGGCGACAATGGGTCGATCTCGAGGGCCCGCTGGTGTTGTACCGTGCTCTCATCCCGGCGACCAATCTTTCCAAGGAAGTCGGCGAATGATCGAAGGACGTCGGAGCTGTTCGGATCGAGTTCCAAGGCACGCGCGAACTCCTTCTCTGCATCGGCAAATCTCCAGTCGTAAGCAAAGATCGTGTACGCCAAAGCGCTGTGACCTTCGGCAACGCTATCGTCAATCTCGATGGCCTTTAGCGCTGCCTTTTTGGCCTTCTCAAACTCACTCGGATGTGCCTCGCCGCCCATCGCCAGACTGATGTGCGCCCTGGCCATGGCGGCGTAAGCGCGAGCGTATTTGGGGTCCTTATGTATTGCTTGCCGGAAAAGTTCAATCGCTTGCTTGATGTCTTGCTCGGTTAGCTTGCGAACGTGGAACACGCCTTGTTGGTAAAGCAGGTACGCATCAGAGTTTTCGGTGCCATGCTTCGCTAACTTTTCTTGGGTCTTATCCGTGACCGGGACGCTAAGTTCGTGAACGATGTCTCGTGCCAATTCGCTCTGCAGAAAGACCAGACCTGACACGTTCGTCTGATATTTCCGCCGCCCGAGACTATTTCCATTCCGCGAATCTACCAGCTCAACCTGGAGCGTGAGGTCCTTACCGGTTTTGATCAACTGGCTGACCAGAACCGCTCCTACATTTAGCTCCTGGCCAATCCTTTGCGCATCGGAGCTCGCTCCTTTATAACGAACCACCGTCGAAAGGGCCTTCACCTCCAGACCCGGAACTTTTTGGAGACTCTCAATGAGATCGCCCGCCAGGCCTTCAGAAAGATATTCGAGTTTGGGGTTTCCGCTTTCGTTCGCGAAGGGCATAACGGCGATCGAGTTGTCCCGGGGCCTGGCTGGCTGAACAATGCTGGCTGGCTGAACAATGATCGAGCGACGCCTGGGCAAATACCTATAGCCGAGATAACCGACGCCCGCGAGCAGAATGACCAGGGTCACGAACCCAAGGGCCGTACGGGTCTTATGCCGCTTGATTTGACTGATGACGTACTCGATTTTTGTGGCTGTCGAGATCGCCCCTACTTCCCTGGTCGAAAACGCTGAGCCTGTCGATCCTCCGCGCTGATCTTGAGCACCCGCGTTGGTGACTGTTTTGTCTTTCAGACTCTTCAGATCTGCAAGCAAGTCCTCGATCGTCTGGTAGCGCTCTTCTTTCTTTTTGCGCAGTGCCCGGCTGATGAGACGCTGTGCTTCCTCAGGCACGTCAGTTAACGGCGACGGTTCCCTTTTGAGTATGGTGGAGATCAATTCATTGGAATTCTTCCCTTCGAATGGAGGACGGCCCGCGATCATCTCGTAAAGCACAACGCCAAAACTGAAAATGTCGCTGCGCGGATCAACTTGCCGGCCACGGGCCTGTTCGGGCGACATGTACTTCACTGTGCCCATCACCAGGCCGGAGGAAATGTCCACGTTCTCGGTAGCTGCAGTCTGCGTCGCCGGCTCTTGCTGTTCGGTGAGTTTGGCCAAACCAAAATCCAGCACCTTTACGTAGCCGTCGTGACGCAACATGATGTTTTCCGGCTTGATGTCGCGATGGACGATTCCTGCTTTGTGCGCAGCTGCCAAAGCGCCGGCGATTTGGACTGCGACGTCGAGTGTCTCAGCTGAGTTCAGTGGCGCGCGCCTCAGACGCTCGCGCAGCGTCTCGCCTTCAACGAACTCAGTCGCGATGAATTGCTCTCCATTTACTTCGCCCAACTCGTGAATAGTCAGGATGTTTGGATGATTGAGCGCCGATGCCGCGCGGGCCTCCTGCTGAAAGCGCCGCAATCGTGATTCATCGCGGGTGTAGCTCGCTGGCAACAGCTTCAACGCGACTTTCCGGCGGAGCTTCGCGTCTTCCGCCAGATAAACCTGCCCCATGCCGCCTACGCCCAGGAGAGAAACGACTTGGTAGTGGCCGATTGAATCTCCGGCCTCCAGCGCGGGCTGGTCTTTGGCCAGCAGAGGGGCCACCATCTCGAATGCCGGAGTTCCGATCAACCCCCACTGTTGGCCATCTGAGGCTAAGAGATACTCCACTTCCTTCAGGAGAGCCGCGTCACCGCTGCACGCCTCGCTTATGTATGACGCTCTTTCACGAGGCTCAAGCTCCAGGGCAGCCTGAAAGATTTCATCAATCACGCGGTAGCGGTCTATGTCTATCATTTTGTCGACAGGCCGAAACGATGCAGATAGTCCCTATCTCTTATAGCGAGAACTCGAAGGAAATCGCTCCACGCTAAAGACTTTTTGCGCGGTTTTAACCCTTGATGAAGCGCTGTAGCCAGCCTTTTGCGGCGCGCCACTCTCGCTGAACCGTGGTGGGTGAAAGCTCCATTACCTCGGCCGTTTCGTCGATGTTGAGCCCGCCGAAGAAACGCAATTCAACGATGCGGCTTTTGCGCGGGTCAACTGTGCCGAGGTTCGTGAGGGCCTCATCGAGCGCCACTAATTCTCCCGCGCGCTCTTCACTAAAGACCTGCGCGTCATCGAGGCCCACGCGTTGAGCGCCAGCCCCCCGTTTTTCGTAACCGTAGCTGCGAGCGTGATCGACCAGGATGTGACGCATGATCTGTGCTGCCACCGCGAAAAAATGTGCGCGGTTCTGCCAATTTGTTTCGTCTTGACCAGCCAGCTTGAGATATGCCTCGTTTATTAATGCTGAGGTTTGCAAAGTGTGATTGCTGCGCTCTTTGCGCATAAAGCCACGGGCCAGCCGGCGCAGTTCCTCATAGACGAGCGGCGTCAATTGATCCAGCGCAGCCTTGTCGCCAATACGCCAGTTGATTAGTAGTCGCGTGACTCCGTCGGGCGCTTCCATTGCCAAGCCTCGTGAGCCAGATGGGATATGGTATTCGCGCGGATTATAGCACCGTCCGCGGACCGAAAGAATTTTGAAGAATGGAGGGACTCCGCCAAAGTTCTCGCTATATGAAGTGAGGCCCAAGCTTATGAACCATAGAAGCCGATTTGAGGACGCCACGACACCGACAACCGGCGAAAGATTTGCCGTCGATTCGCTTCATCCCGCGTGGCGCACGCTGGTTCGCTATTGTGCGGACCTGCGACACGGAGAGATCGAGCGACTGAAGATTCAGGACGGGTTGCCGGTCCTGGCAGAGGTAACCAGGCAGAAGATTAGGTTTCACAGGGAGCAAACATAGGGCTGCTGAATCATTAAGTTAATTAGGCTGACCGAAGACACTCGGAGGCCGTCGTAGCGGACAGAACGGTCCGCCCCGGCGGCTTCTTTTTTCAGTTAGGCAAAGGAGGTCCGACATGCGCGCTTATTCGTCGCATTTTTGCTTTCAGTTCCGTTAGCCGTGCCGACGGATCGAAGTAACAAGTTAATAACTCTTTGGGTAGCACAACCCGAAGCCCGGAAAGACCAAACAGACTGACTCACCAATGAAGGAGAAAAACTTATGAAAAGGAAGACATTTACCTCAATCACGATAGCGATCATGGCGATCGTTATCGCATTCGCGATTTCGCGATCCACCATCAGGGCCCAGAACCCCCCTCAGCGAAGTCTTGTAGGGGTGTGGCTTACAGAAGTCACTCGCAGAAACTGTGACACCGGCGAGCCGATAGCCACAAACCGAATTCAGGTGACGTTCGCAGAAGGCGGAACATTCCTTGAAACTATCGGCCCCAGCATATTTCGAAGTCCAGGTAACGGAATTTGGAAACGCGAGCACGGCTGGAACGAGTATTCCTCTGCCCAACGGTTCATGCGATACGACGCGGCCGGCTCGTTTATCGGAAGCGGGGTTGTCAGGGCGGCCATCACACTCGACGAGACGGGTGATCACTACACGTCAACCGCAACAAATGACGTCCTTGACCTCAACGGAAATGTCATTGGAAGCGGGTGTGCCACAAGTGTCTCGACCCGCTTCACGGGTGAAAACTGATCCACTGTTGGAAAACGGTAATCGTCTCCCACCGTTTGCCGCCTGGACCCACCTTCATGTTGTCAAGTAACAGCCGTCTGCCGATTTCGCCCTTATCGGGTTGGTAGGTTGAGGAGGAAGAAACAACATTTGTGCGCCGTAAGCCAAGCAGTGGTTGGAGCGCGCGTCGACTGCGTAGAGGAGAAAGATCATGAACTACTTACAGAAATCACATTCCAGTGCTGGCTACCGCAATATGACAGTCGTGCTTTTCACGTTGTCATGCGTTTTAATCTGCGGCTCTCTGTCTCTGTCCCTAAAGGCACAGACGAAAACATCCGACGAGCATGTGACGCCGAAGACTGTGCCGGGTCGCAACGGTAAGATCGTCTTTACGGGTTACCC
>JBKPPE010000333.1:0-4601 GCA_046733375.1 Acidobacteriota bacterium
ACCGACATTTGCGGGCGGTTTCACCGCCGGCGCCTCGACGACTTCGCATTTGGCGATCGTCACCTGGAACCAGTTGGTGCTTTATCCCGATGGCGCGAATGTCGCGGACGTGACGTTTAAACCCACGCTCAGTCTGCCCGCTGGTTGGAAGTACGGCACTTCGCTGCAACTTTCTGGTCATGCCGGTCCGCCGGGCCGCATCGATTTTGCTCCTGTCTCGCTCGAGCGTCTCGTCGATTCGCCTGTGCTTGCAGGTGAATATTTTCTCGTGATTCCGCTGGCGGCGAATCCGTCGAATGAGATCGATATCGCTGCCGACAACCCAGCGGACCTGAAGATCAGCACGGAACTGACGACAATGCTGAAGCGCATCGTCGCGGAAGCGGTCACACTCTTCGGCGCGACACACTACACGCACTATCACTTCCTGCTGACGCTCAGCGATCACACCGCGCACTTCGGACTGGAGCATCACGAATCGAATGACAGCCGCGTAGCTGAACGCGCGCTGGTCGACGATGTCTATCGCGCGCTGTCGCTCGGCGTACTGCCGCACGAGTTTGTCCACTCGTGGAACGGAAAGTACCGGCGGCCGGCGGGACTCGCCACGCCAAATTTTCAGGAGCCGATGAAAGGCGAGCTGCTTTGGGTTTACGAAGGATTGACTGAGTATCTCGGCAATCTGCTTTCCGCGCGCAGCGGCCTGTGGACGCCGCAGCAGTACCGCGATGAGTTAGCAGAAACCGCGGCTGATCTCGATCACAAGCCGGGACGCATGACGCGACCGCTGATCGATACGACGATCGCGGCGCAGCTTCTTTACAATGCACCGGAAGAGTGGACTTCGATTCGACGCGGCGTCGATTTTTACGACGAAGGCTGGCTGATTTGGCTGGACGTCGATACGAAGATTCGCGAACTGACGAACGGCGCCAAGACACTCGACGACTTCTGCAAACGTTTTCACGGAGCTCCGAGTGCCCCGCCGACAGTGAAGCCCTACACCTTCGACGATGTCGTCACCACACTGAACGATGTTGCGCCCTTTACCTGGCGAGATTTTTTGCAGACTCGCCTGAATTCGACGGACGTCCATGCGCCGCTGGGAGGCCTCGAGCGGGGCGGCTGGAAATTGGCTTACCAGGCGACGCCAAATGCTTATTTGCAGGACTGGGAGACAGTGCGCCAAGCGACGGAACTGGGCTATTCGATTGGCTTGCGATTGGGTTCTGAGGGCCGCATCAGCGATGTGATTGAGGGTTCGGCGTCTGCGAAGGCAGGGATCGGCCCCGGCATGAAGGTCGTCGCCGTCAATGGCAAGGCGTATTCAGCAGAAATTCTGCGGGACGCAATTAGGGCGACAACCGATCCCCGCCAGCGGCGCATCGATCTCCTGATTGATAACGAAGGCCATATCGAAAGTCACGCATTGACCTACGGTGAAGGCGAGAAATATCCCGTGTTGGAACGCGATGCGACAAAATCTGACACGCTTTCAAAGATTATTGCGCCGCTGACCTGGTCAAGATAAGGACAGGAAATCACTTGAAACAACTCGATCGCATCCGCGTCGCCACGCCATGTCCGGTTAGCTGGGAAGAGATGACCGGCGACAAACGTGTGCGGTTTTGCGCTGAGTGCCGGTTGAATGTTTACAACTTCGCTGAACTGACACGGACGGAAGCTGGAGACTTGCTGCGTACGGCCGAAGGTCGGATTTGCGGCCGCCTGTATCGGCGCGCCGACGGAACCGTTATTACAAAAGATTGTCCGGTCGGACTGCGAGCAGTGCGCCGAAGAGTCGCGAGAATAGCAACCGCGGCATTCGCGGCTATGATGTCGATTTGCACGGCGGTGGCGGGTCAGAAACAATCTGATCGAGGCAAAGCGTGCAACCAGCAAGTAAAGATTACTTCAAAGCTCGATCAAGTTCCGTCCAATACCGGGGTGGTGGTGGGCACACTTTTCGATGCGTACGGCGCGGTCATTGCGGGAGCCGAGATCCAAGTCACGAATCGTCAAACTAAAGAGACCACCGTTTTGAGATCAAATGACGACGGCCGATTCAGCCTGAACGGTGTGACGCCCGGCATTTATCAAGTTCTTATTAACGCGTCCGGATTCAAGCAATTGAAAGTCGCGGAACTGAAAATAGCGCCGGGTGCAACGGCTGTGGTTGAAGCTACGCTACTCGTCAATGGCGAGTCGGTGACGGTGGGAATAATCGCGGAACCTTCATTGTTAGATACGCCGGGTAGGACGATCTTCAACGCGAATCAAATTCAGAAATTACCCAGGCACTAATTCATGCTGTATAGACCCTTACGCAAAAAGCTTTTTCATTTGGCGTTGATAACATCGCTCGCCGCGATGTCTGCCGGCACTGCACTCGCCCAGGGTTCGCCATTCCCGCAAGCGACCGATCTGCAACACGGACCGCCGCTCACGAATCAGGAATATGTCTCGATGCTGTATCAGTTGCCGAGGCATCCCGAAGACCGCGATCGCATCGTTGACGAGATCAGAAAACGCGGTATCGCCTTCACGGTGACTCCGGGTCTTTTGAGCCTCACTGCCACAAAGAGCGGCAACGATCCGGTTCTGCGCCGCACGCTGGAAGAAGCTAATCGGCGTCGCGAAAATCCCGCGGTCGCTTCTCTGCCGCCGGCAAAGGAAGGTTTTGATTTGCTTGAGCGAACGCGCAAAGCAACGCTGGGCGCGGCGCAGCAGATGCCGGACTATCTTGTGAAGCAGCAAATTACGCGATCGCGCGCGTTGGGCACGACGAGCAATTGGAACGTCTATGACCGCTTGTCGATCGCGGTCAGTTATCGGCAGACCATGGGCGAACAGTACAAGCTTCTGTCGGTGAATGGCATGCCGCCGGGTGTAGATGAGCAGGAAGGCTCCACGTACGGCGACAAACTAGGCGGAACGACTTCCACCGGTGAGTACGTTTCAATGCTTTCGGAATTGTTCGAGCCCGCGACGCGTGCGGAGTTCGAAATGGTTGATACCGACACGTTGCGCGGCCGCCGCACAATTGTTTACGAGTACGTGGTCAAGCGCGAGTTTTCGAAACAGACGCTGTAGGTTCAGGCCAGCGTCGATTCAACTCCGCTTGAGACGATCGTCGGCTATCAGGGAAGAATTTGGGTCGATCGCGAAGACAACCGCGTGCTTCGGCTCGAAACAATCTCAGTCGAGATTCCTGCCGGCTTTCCGATTACGGCAGCCAAAAGTGTTATCGATTACGACTGGGTGTCGATTAATGATGTTTCACACCTCTTGCCTTCACGCGCAATCATTGAATTGACGAGTCACCTCGGAGTGCAGACAGAGCAGACGCGCAACGACATTCTGTTTCGTGGTTATCGCAAGTTCGGAACCGAAGTTAAGATCACTGACATCGACGAGAAAGATTTTCCGCCGGATAAACCTGAAGAGACTGATCCGAACAAACAACCTGCTGGTCCCATCGATCCAAATAAACCGCCTCCGGTTCCGATACTGAAACCAAAGAAGCCTTAGCAATGGCGAACGTTAGTTTACGGCTTCCGGAGAATGTACCGGGCGATTTCTATGTCGACTCCACATGTATCGATTGCGATGCGTGTCGTCAGATCGCGCCGGAGACATTTGCCGAAGACGGCGATTTTTCGATCGTTTATCAGCAGCCACGCCGCGACGATGAGATCCGGCGCGCGATGATGGCACTGGTGGCGTGTCCGACGGCTTCAATCGGAACGGTTGAGCATCACGACGCGCATATCGGCATAGACGCCTTTCCGGAACTGATCGCCGAAAATGTTTATTACTGCGGTTTCAACGCCGAGTCGAGTTTTGGCGCCTGGAGCTACCTGATCGTTCGTCCCGACGAGGCGGGAGGCAATGTGCTGATCGATTCGCCCCGGTTCGCGACGCAGCTCGTGAAGAAAATCGATGCGCTGGGTGGGGTGCGCACAATGTTTCTCACCCACAAAGATGACATCGCCGACCATCGACGCTTCGCCGAACGTTATGGCTGCGAACGCATCATGCATGCTGACGATGGCGCGCAGCGCCTCGGAATCGAACAAGTAATTCACGGCCGTGAAGCAGTCGCCCTTGACGACGACTTGATTGTTATTCCCGTGCCTGGTCATACACGCGGTCATATGGTTCTGCTTTATCAAAATAGGTTTCTGTTTAGCGGGGATCATCTGGCGTGGTCGCCCAATCGAAAAACGTTGACCGCGTTTCGTAGTGCGTGCTGGTATTCGTGGACTGAACAGATCAAATCGATGGAGAAACTGCTTGATTACGAATTCGAATGGGTCCTGCCCGGTCACGGGCGCATTCATCACGACAGCCCGAAAAGTATGCATCGCCATCTCGAGACGTGTATCGAGTGGATGAAAGGAAGGGGTTAGGGTGTTGGGTGTCCGGTGTAGCAAAAAGCTTTGAAGATCTTCTTCAAGACAATCGCGCGTCCAATCCGAAAGAAATCTGTTGCGAAATCTTCTGTGGCAGCGCAATTGGCGTTCGAACATCTAGAAACTTGTTTATTTTGATCGGCCGATCGTCGCAACTACTACACCCTAAACCCCACACCCTACATC
>JBKPPE010000334.1:0-5741 GCA_046733375.1 Acidobacteriota bacterium
CGACTTCGAAGCGGCGGCGCAAAACCTCCTGACCGGAGTTCCGCGAGACCTGGACGTGGCCGAAGTCAATGGCCGATTCTTCATAAACAATTCAAGTCTGGGCCTCTACCCCACGATCGTGCGCGAGCGCGAGAAGCATGAGCGTCTCGGATCGGGAAAATGGCCCGCTTTTGTGTGGGCTGCCATTGCCGCGCTGCGACGTTACCCGTTTGTGCGTGTTCGGGTCATCGCCGATGAGCAAGTGTTGACAACGCGGACGCCCTTCGTCTTCGTCGGCAACAATCATTATGTGATGGAGCGGTTCAACATCGGCACGCGTGAACGCCTCGATACGGGCGAGCTATGTCTTTATATGACCAAGCAAATGAGCCGGCTTGGGTTGCTTCGTCTTGCCTTGCGCGCCTTTTTCGGCCGGCTGCGCGAGGAAAAAGATTTTCTGGCGATGCGGACACGTGAACTCACGATCGATACCAAGTCCAGCCGCGCCCGGGTCGCACTTGACGGCGAAGTCGATATCATTCAGACACCCCTGGAATATAAAATCAGACCCCGTGCGCTAAGCGTAATTGTCCCTGAGAGAGAGCGTAAGGAGTAGTTTCGTGCGTACGATTGTTCATCTTTCAGATTTACATTTTGGCCGGACGGATCCCGCGCTGGTCGAACCCCTGCTTAAGACAATTCGCGAACTGAATCCCACGTTGATTGCGGTCTCAGGCGATCTCACGCAGCGCGCGCGTTCGCATCAGTTTCAGGAAGCGCGAGAGTTTCTCGATGCGCTGCCGCAACCAAAAATCGTGGTGCCCGGCAATCACGACATTCCGCTTTACAACATTTACAACCGATTCCTTCGTCCGCTCGACAAGTACCGACGTTACATTGCCGACGATCTTCGGCCGGTTTATGCCGACGATGAAATGATCGTGGTCGGCGTGAGCACGGCGCGGTCGCTGGTGATAAAGGGCGGCAGAATTAATCAGGAGCAACTTGCTCACGTCAGGGAAAAATTTTGCGCCTTGCCGGATGAGGCTGTGAAGATTCTGGTGACGCACCATCCATTCGATCTGCCCAGCGCTCATGACGATCGCGATTTGGTTGGGCGCGCAAAAATGGCGATGGCGGGACTGGCAGAATGCGGCGCAGACGTTTTTCTCGCCGGGCATCTTCACGTTAGCCATACGGGAAATACGGCAGCGCGTTACAACATTCGAGGCCATTCTGCGCTGGTGGTGCAAGCCGGTACTGCAACCTCAACGCGTGGCCGCGGCGAAACGAACTCGTTTAATGTTCTGCGCCTGGCGCATCCGAAGATTAGCGTCGAGCGCTTTAGTTGGAATCCGGACGACTTATCGTTTGCGATTGCGAGCGAAGAACGCTTTCAGCATAGCGATGAAGGTTGGGTCAGACTTTGAGAAAAGGCTTCAGACCGTCCTGCAGACGAAAACCACTACACGCGTGAGGGTCATGTTGGCAGATAGGGCGAAGACAAGCGACGACTCTCCCGCGATTCGGCCTGGGCCGGGAAGTTTCATTGAACTCCACTTTACCGCGGCTGTGGTCGCGCTTGGCGTCGCGATCATTTTGTTTGCGTTGATCGCCGCCGACTTTGTCAGCGGCGGCGCCGGAACGTTAATCGATGCTCGCCTGAGCATTTGGCTGCATGCGCATACAACCGCGCGAGTGACGACGTTCTTTGCCCTCATCAGTAAGCTTCATTCAAGTCTTTATGTCGGGATCGTGATCGCTTTAATCTGCGCATATCTCTGGACGAAACATCTGCGATATTGGGTTCTGTCTTTGCTCTTGTCTGTGTGGGGTGGAATGTTGCTGAATGTAGGTTTGAAGGACTTGTTCGTGCGCCCCAGGCCCAGCTTCGCCGACACAATTCCGCGCTTGCACACCTTCAGTTTTCCCAGCGGCCACACCATGCTCGCGTCCGTTTTTTACGGGAGCTTATGTGTATTCCTTGTCTCGCGGACGCAGCCGTGGATCCTGCGGGCGTTGGCAATCGTCGTTGCCTTTCTGATGATCGCGCTGGTTGGCTTCAGCCGCATGTATCTCGGCGTCCATTACCTCACGGACGTGATGGGTGCGATCGTCGAGGGCTCCGCATGGCTGGCAACGTCTTTCCTAATCGTGGCACTTATTCGAAAGCAGAGAGCTTTGTTATCACACCTGTCCTGAACCGCAGTTCGCGTCAGATCGCCGAACGAATATGACGTTTATGCGAAGGGTCGGCCGTTCAGGGTTCTGCCAGCCACTTCAACCCTTCACGCATGACGTCGCCCGGAATCTCGTGCCGGCCCTGAAATTCGCGGAAGATAACTTCATAGCCCCGCGACTTTAAATCGTTGGCGACGCGACGGCCACATCTGTCGATCGGCAGGATGTTGTCGTGTGTTCCATGCGAGATGAAGAAGCTCGGCTTTCCAACTGTCGCGGCGTCGATCAAAAATCCCGGGGAACATGCGAGCACGCGCTTGAAGAGGTCGCCATTGATTAGTCCGAGCGCGATGGCGTAAGTTGCGCCATCCGAGAACCCACCGATCGCCAGCCGCGCAGGATCGACATTCACCATTTCGAAAACACGCTCGAACGCCAGATTCAGAAACTGCACATCCGCACCAAAGCTGTCGGTAATTGCATCCCAGGTCGTGTCGCGCGCGTTCGGCGCCAGGATCGCCACGCCCGTTTCGTCCGGGGCTGTATCGAGATACCACGCCATATCGTCTGCGCTCTGCGTCGCGCCATGCAGAAATATGAGCAGCGGCATTGGCGCACTCGCGTACTTCGGCACGTAGAGGATTGCATCACGCTCACGATCCAATCCGAGATTGATTGCTTTGCCGGTAGCTAAATTTGGTGATGCTGTGGGGTTGGGAGAGTTCGATAAGTTGTTTGAGGTCGCTGCGGATGACGTGCTCAAGTTTCGCGGCCGTGCCGTAATGCGCCCATCGTTTGGCAGATTTGCCGAACTGCGCCGGCAACCTGTATTCAGCGCGATCGTCGCAACCGCGCTTCCGGCGAAAGCGCAGAAGTCGCGTCTGGTTAGTGATTGATTCATTGGTCCCCTGAATCATTGATCCAATGAAAAAATGAATCAATGAATCATTGAATCAATATCCTTGCCTGTATCGCTGCATTCCGTTAGAGTGACGCCGCAATCCTGGCAAGTTCACAAAATACAAACTAAGAGGTGTCTATGCGCAGAGGTTTCGCCCCTTATCTCCGCAAAGTTTTGGGTGGCGTGTTTTTTCTAACAGCCCTTCTACTCTCGCACTCAAGTTATGAACTGACACATCGAAAAGCTTACGCCGCTAACGATGGCACGTATGATCCCAAACTCTTTAATTCTCTGACCTGGCGCAGCATCGGGCCTAATCGCGGCGGTCGCTCAATCGCCGCCGCCGGCGTCGCGAAGCGCCCACTTGAATACTATTTCGGCGCTACCGGTGGCGGACTCTGGAAGACTACGGACGGCGGCACGACCTGGGCGCCGGTGACTGATGGGCAAATTCACAGCTCCTCGGTGGGCGCAGTCGCAGTTTCAGAATCGAATCCGGATACGGTCTACATCGGCATGGGCGAAGCCTGCATCCGCGGCAACATCATGCAAGGCGACGGCGTTTACAAATCCGTGGATGCGGGCAAGACTTGGACGCACATAGGGCTTGCCGATACGCAGATCATTTCGCGAATCCGAATTCATCCGACCAATCCTGACTTGGTTTACGTGGCTGCGTTTGGTCATCCGGCGGGACCAAACAATGATCGTGGAGTCTTTCGTTCAAGAGACGGGGGCAAGACCTGGACTCGGATTCTGTTTCGCGATAACAAGACCGGCGCGATCGATCTCGCCATGGATCGTCACAACCCCAATATTCTTTACGCGGCCCTCTGGGAGGCGTATCGCGTGTCGTGGCAGATGTCGAGCGGAGGCGCGGGCAGCGGTCTCTTCAAATCAACCGACGGCGGCGATACGTGGACTGAGATCACTCGCAATAAAGGGCTGCCGCAGGGAGTCGTCGGCCGCATCGGCGTGGCCGTTTCCGACGCCGATTCAAAACGCGTCTATGCAATTGTCGAAAACGAGAATGGCGGCGTGTTTAGTTCGGATGATGCCGGCGCGTCGTGGACCAAAGTGAGTGAAGACCGGCGGCTCCGCCAGCGTGCCTTCTACTACACGCACATCTTTGCCGATCCGAAGAATCGCGACACGGTCTATGTGCTTAATACCGGCTTCTACAAATCCACTGATGGCGGCAAGACCTATCGTCAACTGCGTCCGCGACATGGTGACAATCATGACTTGTGGATCGATCCAAACGATCCGCAGCGCATGATCAATTCCAACGACGGCGGCGCCAATGTTTCAGTCAATGGCGGCCAGACCTGGACTGAAGAAGACTACCCCACCGCACAGCTCTATCACGTGGCTACGACCAAAGACTTTCCCTATCAAGTGTGCGGCGCCCAGCAGGACAACAGCACCATCTGTGTGCAGAGCGCGAATACGCGTGCGCGCAACGTGGAGATGTATGCGGTTGGGGGTGGCGAAAGCGGTTACATCGCACCGAGCCCGGTGAACGCCAACGTCTTTTATGCTGGCAGTCAGGGCGCCTTGATTACTCGTTATGATCGCAACACGGGTGAAACTCGCGACATACAGCCTTACCCGAGATTCTTCTCGGGCGAGCCTTCCAGCGCGTTGAAAGAGCGCTGGCAGTGGACTTTCCCAATCGTCTTCGCCCCGCTCGATCCAAAGTCGCTTTATATCTCTTCACAACACCTTTGGAAAACGACCGATGACGGGCAAAGCTGGACGAAGATAAGTCCTGATCTGACCAAGGCCGATCCGAAGACGCTCGGACTCTCTGGCGGGCCAATCACCGGTGACATGAATGGCCCGGAGGTCTTCGGGACAATCTTTACCATCGCGCCGTCGCGAATTGAGCGCGGGACGATCTGGACGGGCTCAGACGATGGCCTCGTCTTTATCACACGTGATGAAGGAAAGCACTGGACGAAGATCACTCCGCCGGGCGTGCCGGATCTCGCGCGTGTCAGCTTGATCGATGCGTCGCCGCACAAAGCCGGCACGGCGTACGTCGCGGTAAAGAATTATCTGCAGGAAGATCGCGCGCCTTACATCTTTCGGACTGATGATTACGGCAAGAGCTGGACCAAGGTCGTTAATGGGATCAAAGCGGGCGACTATGTTCACGCCGTGCGCGAGGACACAAAGCGGCCCGGCTTGCTTTACGCCGGCACTGAGCACGGCATTTATGTCTCTTTCGACGACGGCGATCACTGGCAGTCATTGTCTCTGAATCTCCCGGACACGCAGGTTTCAGACATCGTGGTAGAGACACACGACGTCGTGATCGCGACGCACGGCCGGTCGTTTTACATCCTCGACGATGTGGATGTGCTGCGCCAACTGACGCCCGAGATTGCCGGCGCGGCGATTCATCTTTATCAACCGCGCGAAGCGATTCGATCAGTCAACCAGGCGGCGTTTTATTACTACCTGAAAGAGCCCGCCGAGAAAGTCACGATTGAAATCCTGGATGCGAAGGGAAAACAGATTCGCAGCTTCACCGGAGTTCGCTCGGAAGAGACGGCGACGCGAAGACCCGACGCGCCGCCGGCCGACGAGTCAGAGTCTGCTCCCGGACCCCCGCGCACGCGTCTCACCAACGCCGGATTGACGCGCTTTACCTGGGACTTGCGTTATCCCGGCG
>JBKPPE010000335.1:0-10442 GCA_046733375.1 Acidobacteriota bacterium
GCATGGGAATGACCTTCGCCTATGGCGCGCCTCCCGAGCGGAAGGACATGATTTCGTTGCTGCGGTCGGCAGTGGATCGCGGCGTCACCTTCTTTGACACCGCCGAAGTCTACGGCCCGTTCACCAATGAAGAACTGCTCGGCGAGGCCCTCCGTCCCGTGCGCGACCACGTTGTGATCGCTACAAAATTTGGTTTCAGACTCGATCCTACCGGCGCGAAGTCCTGGACGGGCGTAGACAGTCGCCCGGAGCACATCAAGCAAGTCGCCGACGAATCGCTCATGCGACTCAAAACTGATCGCATCGATCTGCTGTATCAACATCGTGTCGATCCCGACGTGCCAATCGAGGACGTGGCAGGCGCGGTAAAAGATCTTATTGACGAGGGCAAGGTCAGACACTTCGGCCTCTCTGAGCCGGGCATGGGGACGCTGCGGCGAGCGCACGCCGTGCAGCCGGTTGCCGCCGTGCAGAACGAATACTCGCTGTGGACGAGGACACCGGAAAACGAAGTCATTCCGACGCTCGAAGAACTAGGCATCGGGCTTGTGCCGTACAGTCCGCTCGGGCGAGGTTTCCTAACAGGAAAGATCGACGAGTCAACCACCTTCGCGAGCACAGACTTTCGCGCCAACCTGCCACGGTTCACGCCGGAAGCGCGCAAAGCAAATCAAACGCTCGTTGATTTATTGAAGTCGATCGGGGATCGCAAAGGTTCTACACCGGCGCAAATCGCGCTGGCGTGGATACTCGCGCAGAAGCCCTGGATTGTTCCGATTCCCGGCACTACAAAGCTGCACCGTTTGGAAGAGAACATCGGCGCGGCAGAAATCGAGCTGACCGCTGACGACCTCCGCGAAATCGACAAAGCGTCCGCGAAGATCACCGTGGAAGGTGCGCGCTATCCCGAGAATCTGGAGCGCATGACCGGAATTTGATTGCCGCCCGCTGTAGGCGTGCAACCGTCCACGGTTTGGAACATACATTCAATCCGACCCTGACAGGGTCGAAGGTTTTTTCTTCTTCCGATCCGTTGGGCGGTGCCCATGGCTATTTAATTCGTCCCCTACTGGAATTCGTTTCAGGAAGTGCTGCTCTTTGATTGGTTCTTGACCGCGCCGCGAATATTTAGTGCAGCGAGCGCGACCTGCAGAACGATCAAAGCGTAAGCGTGGTCGCCTGCGCCCCAGACAATCCAAAGCACGTTGCTCAGCAGAAACAGCCAGAAGCCCCAGTTGCGTTTCCACTTTCTCTGCGACGCAACCATCCACGCGGCGACGACAGTAATAGCCATCGCCGGCCACTGAACCAAATTCACGAAATCCACTTGCAGATTAGTTATTGGCCGACACCGCGATCGCGGCGTCATCGAATTCAGTTAGCAGTTGATTGAGCAGGGGCGTGACGTTTTCGAGGTTGTCGTAGTTCCGATGAAGCAAGTTCAGCAGGCGCCGCTCTTTCTTACCCTCGATCTCTTTCAGAAATGCGCGACAGAAAGCGCAGACCACCGCCGGATCGAACTGCGTGCCGGTGTTCGCGCGAAAATCGATGAGCACGTCTTCGAGCGGAAGCCTCTTACGGTAAGGACGGTCGGTTGTCATCGCGTCGAACGAATCGGCGACCGTAACGATGCGGGCGCCCGGGGGAATCTGATCACCTTTCAAGCCGTCCGGATACCCGGTTCCGTCGATGCGCTCGTGATGATACCGAGCCATCAAAGGAATGTCCGCGTACGGATGAGAGATCGGCGAGAGGATTTCATAGCCGGCCGCGGGATGTTTGCTCATCTCTGCCGAGTCTTTTGCGCTGAAACGGTCGGGCGAGTTGATGACACTGAGGTCAACAATCAGCTTGCCGATGTCGTGCAGATAGCCGGCAACGGTGATGCCTTCGACTTCATCCTCGCTCCAACCCATCTCGCGGGCGATCACTTCGCTGTATTTTCCGACGCGGACGGAGTGACCCTGCGTATAACGATCCTTCATGTCGATCGCCGCCGCAAACGCGCGCACAGTTTCCTTGTAGATGGCCCGCAGACCGTCGTAAAGGTGTTGGTTCTCTTCGGCCTTGCGCTTCACTTCGGCGAGCAGATGATGACTGTTAATACCCACGGCGATGTGCCGCGCGAGCGCGCCGAGGGTGTCAAGATCCTCTTCAGTAAATTTCTCGCCGCTCGCTTTTTCGCCGAGCAGCACTACGCCAATCAAACGGTCGTGCACGACCAGCGGCAGCAGCACTTGTATCTCAGCCCCGACAAACAGTTGCTGATTTTCTTCCATAAAGCGCGACGCTTCTCGCGTCGCATCCACCAGCGTCAAAGACGTGCCGAGGGTTGCCAGATGCCGCGCGTGTTCGCGTGCTATCGCGATGTCCGTGTTTGGGGTTTGTTCCAATCCTCGCGCCGCGATAATCCGCAGGACATCGCGCTGCCGGTCATGCTGAGCAATTGCACCTCGGCGGATGGCCACCGAGCCGAGCAGTAGGTGAAAAGATGACCGCAGCATCTCTTCAAAGTCTGAAGTATTGGCGATCTCCTGACCGAGATCAGCGAGGGCGGCGAAGGTGTGTAGCAAGCGTTGGTTGTTAGTTTCCATGCTTAAGCGTCGTGACCCGGCGGGTGATGAAGAGAAGAAAGTGCCTCGGTTTCGTCTTTCGCAATCTGCACGAGCCGGGTGAGGCCCAACATCTCAAACAAACTGGCTGTTTGGCTGTTCACATCGGAGAAGATCAGACGCGCTCGAGTCTGCTCAACCACATCGATCACGCCCATAAGGATTGAGACGCCGATACTGTTCACTAGCTCTGTGTCGCGGAAATTAATCACTACGGCGTGGCGTCCAGCCTCGAGCTGGCGTTTGCATTCCCGCTCGAGCCGTTCGCCGGTCAGCTTGTTGACGTAGTCGCTGGCGTAGATGATCGCTGTGTCGCCGACACATCGCGCCTGCATTGACGTTCCCCCCGTTGCGTCCATCCGTCGTTGCGCCCCGCTTTGCGGCGCAGAGCATACCACAAACCGCAAATTCGAGAGGATGATTTTGTGACAAGTTCAAATTGAATTCTTTCACGCACTAAGACTGTTTTTCGCACGGGTGACAACGAATGTCACTCAGACAATCACACGAAGGGAATCGGAAGGTCGGTGCCATTCGCGTGAGCGAATGGATCAAGGAGCCTTTATTAACCCCATCCGCTTACGCGGATAGCACTGACCGCAGGGAGTTACTCTCGTGAATTACACCGAAAGCTCAGGATTTCGGTCGTAGATACTTCGTCATCCGCAATTGCGTGCCGTCATCAACGCGTTCGAATTCCACTTCATCCATGAGAGTCTTGATCAGTTTAAGTCCCCAACCACGGCGGCTCTTGCCGTCGCCGTTTCCGTCACCGTTCTGACCCTGAAGATTTGCCGGGACGACACCGCGGCTGGCGACAGTTACCGTTAACTTGTCGCCTTCCACGCGAAAGCGTTGATAGATTTTCCGATCCGGACTGAGACTATGTTCCGTCGCATTGATGCATGCCTCGACCAGCGCAAGCTTGATCTGATTAATGGCCTCGGGACTGAACTTGATGTGCCGCGCAATTTGTTCGACTGCGTGCGCTGCCACCAACTCGGTGTCAGTCCCCATGGGAATGACCATTTCGTATTCATCAGCGAATACCGGTTTCTCAGCCGAAGCTTGCAGCCGCGCACTTAACAAATCGATCTGGCGGCGGCTCGAGTTGTATGCATGGTGCTGTTTCAGTATTTCCGCGGCGTTGCTTGAGAATCCCTCGGCACTCACCAGCCATAGTTGGAAGCGGTGGAGCTTCGCTTCCCGCGCAATCTGTTCCAGGCGTTCGCACCATTCAGCCGTCAGGCCGGCGCTGGCTGCCAACTTCGAATCAATCTCCGCAGCGATCCAAATAATTTCGTTTTCATCAACATAATCAGCCGCGTCAAAGCCGTGACCGAGCGCGCATCTTCCTTCTTCGGTCGGCACGGTCGTCACCACCCCAGAACAATCAATGACTGAGACAATCTGGGGCAAACGAACTATCTCCGGCTCAGCGTCAAGAGCGGTGTTCACCATGTCGGTGTCGGCGCCGGTGTGTGCCGCGGCGAACCGATTGTAGTCAAGCAGGCTGGCGGGAATCTCCTGGCAGTTGAAACGCGCCAGCAGTTCCTTCAAACCGATTGCTGCCTCGCGCCGATACTTGCGACGCATTGTTTGGGGGGCGCGCTTGAGCGCACTCAGCAAACTGTTTGCGACCGTTAGTGCGCGAGTTTCCCCGGCGACCTCAAGTTGATACTGCGCGTGGAGGTAATCCATCCAAACGGAGGGCTGCGCGTTCAACTCGATCGTGGCACCGCTTGAATTAGCCAATTCGTAAACGTGCAGCGCCTCGATCATCCGTTCAAACTCTGCGCCTTCGACTCCGAGTCTTTTTTTCCACGTCCAGACCGAAGCTTTCCGTGTCTCACTTAGCCCGGATTCGTACAGCACGCGCAGCAGGGTGCGGCGCGTTTGAGCGTGAGGCGCAATCTCGTTCAGCAAAGTCGAAAAGTGTCGATGAAATCGGCCGCCCATCAGTTCATCGACGTAAGTTTTTTGGCAATCCAAAAAAGTCGTGAGCGCAACGTGCTTTGTCCGCGCCGCGTGCGCGAACGCGGCGAGAAAGAACGGGCTGCCGCGCAACTGCTGAACAATCAGGTCGCGAGTCTGCTCATTAGTTTCCACCCGTCCTGCTCGCGCGAGCGAATCGAATAACGTGTTCGCGTTCTCGTCAGGCAGAAAGTCAAGGTGCACGACGTCGACGTCATCAAGATCGGCCCCGGCTGCGTGACTCAGCGTCGGGATTTGTCGACGTAACGCCGCGACGACTGCCGGTTCCCCTCGCCGGACAAACGTGCGCGCGATCTCTGTCAGCAGCATGTCCTCCCGCGGCGGTCCGGCAAATAGCAAACAATCGATGAGCGGCAACACGATTCGTTTGGTTGCAGTGGCCAGCTTTTGCGGCGCTGCCAAACAGAACTTTAAGAACGCAACCTCGTCACCAGCGACACGCGCGCGCTCGAACGACTCGACAAGTGCATTGACCGGCTCGTAGTCAGTCGGCAGCGCCAATTCCAGGCTGTCGTGCAGCGTCAGCGGTGTGCGGCACAAGGTGGGATCGACGCGGCGATACGCGACGTATTGCTGCACGAACGTACGAAAGAAATCGGCCGCTACGTCGATTAAGCGGCCCGCGTGCGGGCCGAAACCAAAATGGAACGGCACCGCCTGTGTCCGGCGAAAGAAGAGTTCGTCGTACGCCTGTCGGAGAAACTCTGAGCCGCCTGAATTCGGCGCAGCAGCAATAAGAAGACGGCGGCTCGTAGGGTCTGACGCATAGGTAAGAACCTGGCGCAACTCAGCTTCGCGACCGACAAAGGCGTCGCGCGAAATATGACCGAAGATGCGTTCGTGATTCATGACCCGTTGATCGATGCTCGCAGTGGATTATTGCATGACACCCTGATATGCGTATGCGCGGTTCTTTCCGTGACTCTTCGCGTGATAAAGGGCACGGTCGGCGGCGCGGATGATGGCTTCGACCGAATCAAGCGAGGGCGACAATGATGATAGGCCGATACTCAAAGTCACAGATCCGAGCGGCTGCTTCTCCCCATGTGGAAAACGCGTATTCATGATGGTGCGGCGCAGACGATCGGCAATCATGCCGGCTTCATGCAACGTCGCCTGCGGCAAAAGGATCGAAAACTCTTCACCGCCATAGCGCGCGGCCACGTCTGCCTTGCGCAACGTCGAGCGCAGGCATTGCGCGGTAATTTCCAGCGCCCGATCGCCCGCCTGGTGACCATTGCGATCGTTGTAATACTTGAAGTCGTCGATGTCGATCATCATGAAGCTCATCGGCGTATCGTAACGTTTCGAACGGTTCAGCTCTTCAGACAAACGCGCTTCGAGATATCGCCGATTGTGCAGACCCGTTAACGGATCGGTAATCGACATTAACTGAAATTGGTTGGCGCGATGCTGCCAGATGGCCCGCTCGAGGGCGAGCGCAATTTGCGGCGCGACCAGGTCTATCAAAGCAAGATCGTTTTCGTCGTAAAAGCTGCCGCCGCGCTTATCAGCAACATTGAGCAGGCCAATTTTGCGCGGGCCAATCGCAATCGGATAGCTGATGAACGATGGGGTCTTGTACTTCCGCTCCGGCAAAGACTCTCTGCCCAGCTCATCAATGGTGCTCAACAACGGTTCGCCGAGACTGATCACTGAACCAGCAATTCCCTCACCCACACGCACGCGGGCAATCTCGTTGGTGGACGTCGGAAAACCGCGCGCAGCTTTGATGATTAGTTCGCTCGCCGTTTCGTCGAGCAACCAGAGCGACCCGCGTTCGGCGTCCAAAAGCTCTGTCGACTGTGCCAGGATTGCTTCATAAATTTGCGACGGTTCAGCGGCGTCAATCTGTTCCGCGAAGCGACGAATCGTATCCGCAAACCGATCGCGAGTCGCGATCGCCCGATGAGCAATCGAAGGCGGAACGTCGTGTGCTTCAGGCGCTTGCGACTCGGTGGAGACGGCGGCCTCTGATTCGGCGGGCTGAGCGGTTTCCGCCGGGGTGGCACCCTCTCGAAACTCGTCGGCTGCACGGCTGACTTTAAGCGCCGCATGATCCAGGTCAGCTTCGTCGGCGAAGATCACATTCCGAAACACATCTGCTGTTTCCAAGTCCCGCAAATCGCCCGTACGCACGCGCTCGACAAACCCACGGTAATCAGTGCTGGTCGAAAACGCGCGTCCACCAATCACCGCAAGATTGCGGCGGCCAATTTTCACTGGCAGCGCAAAGCATCGCAGGCCGGCGTGACAGCGATAGTGAATAAGCTCTCCTTCACTCGTTGCGCGACTGTGCGCGGCGCCGCAGTAGGGATCGCAGAGACGCACGTGTTCGGGCGAAGACTGCAACGTCTCGCAAATCGAATTGTTGTTGGTGACGACCAGCGCGGGCGGCTGATGACCCTGGACCAGCAATAGTGAGACGCCCGCAGAACCACCGACAGAATCCTGCAGCTGCCGCCACGCGCCAGGGGCACGCTCTGATGTTTCCTGTTCAATTTGCGCCAGGCGCGCGAGTTTCTTTTTCGTCATTCCACTCTCAAGGCTGGGTTTCCGTCAGTATAGGTACGTGCCAACCTTGTCTCAAGACAGACATTTCCAGACACGACTGCCCCCAAGGCTTCAGCTAGTTTCAACTCACAGTATGGTTAAACGACGAATTGATTGAGGTTTTCACGCGTTCGCACGCATCAAATGCTGATTAAAACCGGGGGCGGCCCCGGGCGCAACGCGTTCGATGTCGGGTTGTTCGCGGGTGATACGAATACAGGCGGCGAAGTGATTAGGCAGAATTTCGACCAGCCGCGGCTCGACGTCCGCGCAAGCGTCGATCGCGTAGGGACAGCGAGTGCGAAAGCGGCAACCACTGGGCGGATTAATCGGCGAGGGCACTTCACCTTCGAGCATGATGCGCCGGCGGGTTGCTTCGACTTTCGGGTCGGGAACCGGCACGGCAGAAATCAGGGCTTTGGAGTACGGCATCAGCGGCCGTGAGTAAATAGCCTTTGCCGGGGCCAACTCGACGATCTTTCCAAGATACATCACCGCAACGCGATCGGAAACGTGCTGCACTGCGCGCAAATCATGCGAAATGAAAAGATATGTGAGGTTCTTTTCGCGTCTGAGCCGATCCAACAAGTTCATGATTTGAGATTGAATCGAAACATCGAGCGCGGATATAGGTTCGTCAGCAACGACGAATTGCGGATCGACCGACAAAGCCCGCGCAATCCCGATGCGCTGCCGCTGCCCGCCAGAGAATTCGTGCGGATAACGTTTTAAGAAACGCGGACTGAGTCCGACCTGCTGCATGAGCTCTTGCACCCGCCGCGTGCGCGCTTCGCCCCGCGCCAGGCGAAACGTCGCGAGCGGCTCGCTGATTATTTGACTCACAGTCATGCGAGGATTTAATGAAGCGTACGGATCTTGAAAAATGATCTGAAGATGCTTGCGCAGTGCACGCATTGTAGATGAAGAAACCCGCGCCAGGTCCTGGCCGCGAAACATGACTTGGCCCGACGTCGGCTCAACTAAACGAAGGATCGCGCGACCGAGCGTTGTTTTGCCGCACCCCGATTCGCCGACAAGGCCCAGCGTTTCGCCGGCGAAGATGTCCAAAGAGACGCCATCGACAGCCCTGACAATCTGGCGAGCGCGGCCGAACAGCGACTTTCGTACCGGAAAGTGCACCGCCAAGTCTTTGATGGAAATCAGTGGCTGCGTAGTCGAATCCATGTTCACCCACCAGACTCCGCGTAGACCTCTTTCGCGAAATGGCACAGCGAGTAGTGATTATTCGAAAGCTGCACAAACGGCGGAAATTCGCGCGTGCAAATTTCTTGTGCGTACTGACAGCGCGGGGCAAACGGACAGCCGCTCGGTAAATTAGCCAACTCCGGCGGCTGTCCCGGTATTTGAAAAAGCTTTCCCTGCTCGGACGTTGGATCCGGTACTGACTGCAGGAGCGCTTTGGTGTACGGATTGCCGGGGCGTTCAAAAAGTTCCGGGGTCGTCGCTTGCTCAAACACTTTGCCGGCGTACATCACTGTCACATGATCAGTCATGCCGGCAATTACGCCGAGATCGTGTGTAATCAGAATCACGCTCGTCCCGGTTTCACTCTTCAACTGCTTTATTAGATCGAGAATCTGCGCCTGAATCGTTACATCGAGTGCAGTGGTCGGCTCGTCGGCAATCAAAAGCTGCGGCTTGCACGAAAGGGCCATTGCGATCATGACGCGCTGGCGCATACCGCCTGAGAATTCGTGCGGATAACTATCGATGCGCGCGGCCGCATCCGGAATTCCGACGTGCTCCAGTGTTTCGATCGCATGACGTCGCGCCTGCTCTTTCGTGTGACCGAGATGGAGTTGCGTGACCTCCATCAACTGTTTCGACACACGCATGAACGGATTCAACGAAGTCATCGGATCCTGAAAGATCATTGCGATGTGACAGCCGCGGAGTTCGCGCAATTCGCGCGCGGACAATCTCAAAATGTCGCGACCGTTGAATTCGATCGAGCCGCCGGCGATTTCACCCGGCGGCTCTGAAATCAGGCGCATGATCGAAAGGTTAGCGACAGTCTTTCCTGAGCCGGATTCGCCGACAATACCCAGTGTCTCGCCACGCTTCACTTCAAAGCTGACGCCATCGACCGCCTTAACCAGGCAATCTTCCGTCTTGAAATAGACGCGGAGGTCTTTCACCGTAAGCAGGTTTCCGTTACTTTCCGGCATTCTTACATGACCCATCTGCTGACGCAGATGGTACTGACTTCATTCCTTCCTCGTTTGCGGATCCAAAGCGTCCCGCAGACCGTCGCCAACAAAATTCAAACTGAACAGCATCAAGGCCATCGTCACGCCTGGAAACATTAACTGCCAGGGATAAATCGCCAGGTTCTGCGCTCCTTCCGCCGCCAAACTCCCCCACGAGACACGCGGCGGCCGCACACCCAGACCGAGAAAGGAGAGAAACGCCTCACTCAACATCACGCTGGGAATCGTCAGCGTCGCGTAAACGATCACTGGCCCGAGCGCGTTCGGCACGAGATGCCGAAAGATTATCCGCGGCGTGGAAACGCCCGTGGCGCGCGCCGCCAATACAAAGTCCTGATTCTTCAGAGAAATAATTTGGCCGCGTACGATGCGCGCCATCGTTAGCCAGGAGACCGCGCCGAGCGCGAAAAACAATTCCGCCAATTGCGCCGTCGGTGTTTTCGCGGGGAGCAATGCAAGCAACACGATAACGAGAATTACATATGGCAACGAGTACAAAACGTCTACGATGCGCATCATCAGATCGTCAACCCGCCCGCCAACATATCCGGCTATGGCGCCGTACGAAATACCAATCACGAGCGACACGAGGGTCGCTATCAGCGCCACCATCAGAGAAATCTGTCCGCCCGAGAGCACGCGCGCGAGAATGTCGCGGCCCACGTTGTCCGTACCCATCGGATGGGCCCAGGAGAATTTGCCGTCGGGCCCGCGCAAAGGCGCAAATGACTTCAGTAGGGATGTGTCCTTGGGAATCGAATCGTAAGTGTAGCCGGTGGCTCGCTTGATAATCGCCGGGCCAACCACTGAGGCAATTGCGAGCACCACCACGACCAACATCCCAAACACGGCAAGCTTGTTTCTTAACAAGCGGCGCCAGGCATCGCGCCAGAGCGAACTGCCGACAACCACTTCGCCGGTAACTACCTCGGCGACATCGCGTTCAGCTACCGCGTATTCGGGCCCGACGTGAATCTCAGGCTCGACTAGCGCTCGATTGTCTGGTTGCTTAACGTCAGCCATTGCTCACCTGGTGCGACTGGTCAGTATC
>JBKPPE010000336.1:0-3304 GCA_046733375.1 Acidobacteriota bacterium
CAGCTTCATCACACCGCCGCCGCGTCGGCAGAAATACGATCGTCGGCAGCAAGTTATACGAGCCAAGCGCCGTCAGCATTGTCGCCGGCGGCATTTCCGGCATGCGGAGTTTCATAAAACCAAAGCGGGGAAGAGGGTAAAAGGGGAAATGGGAAAAGAGGAAACGTAAGGGTAAAACGACCTCAACGACGCCAACTTCGCCTTTTCCCCCTTTCCCCTTTCCCCCCTTCTTGTTTTCCCCCCTCCTGTTCCAGCGTCGCGATGTCTCGATTCAGCTTTCCGTTCGAGCCAAGCAACGGCACCAATCGTTTGTCCGGCAATAGAAACGCAGCGCGCAGCGGCACGGGCCGATCGCCCGGCCTCGTGACGACGTCGCATCGCACGCCACGCAGCTCTTCGATCCATCTCGCCAGTTCCTGAGCGTTGCCAATCGTCGCCGACAACAACAGCATTCGAATGCGCGGAGGTGTCAGGATGATCGCCTCTTCCCAAACATGTCCACGATCTTCATCACCCAAATAGTGAGCTTCATCAAAGATCACGAGATCGACGCGCACATCTTCGCCGCCGCGCAACGCGTCGAACAATTGATTGCGATAGATTTCCGTCGTGCCGACGATAAGCGGCGCCTCGGAATTCTCTTTGCGATCACCAGTGAGAATGCCGACACGCTCGGCGCCGAAGGCCTCGCCAAACTCCTGATACTTTGAATTTGTCAACGCTTTCAGCGGCGTCGTGTACCACGCACGCTTGCCCGCATCGAGCAGCCGCCGAATCTCTTCGCGCGCAATCCAGGTCTTGCCGCTGCCGGTCGGCGCCGTGACCAAGACGTCTTCGAATTCGAGCGCCGCCAGCGCATCAGTTTGGAATCGATCAGGCTTGAAGGGTTCAGGCTTCGGCGTACCGATGCCGGCGAGCAGATTCTGCAACTCGCGACTGTTCCCAGCGCGTGTCATCTGGTCAGGTTGCGCGCGTGATTGGTTTCGCTCGGACCGCTCATCACGGTCAGGACCGCGCCGTTTCCGAAACGGCCTTTTCGCTCGACGATCTCCGTGCGTGCGACGCATGAACTTATTGTAGTCCAGGGCGGTGCAGTAGCCCGACCGTGAGAGAGGGTACGCGGGATCGCAGATTTGGAGCCCACACTTATGGTCGGGCTAACGCCCCACTGCACCGTGAAGGCGGGACTGTCCCTGGTTTGCAGGCGTGAGATCAGCAGCCTAGTATTGAATTTGTGAGACGAATTTTGCAGTTCGCAACTCTCTTGTGAAGCAAAGCGTCTAAAACGTTCGTAATGCTGAGATTCGGCGAAACAACGACGGGACTCTTCGAGAATTTCGAAGTGAACTCAGCCCCCTTTTGGCCCAAGATCTCCAGATTGCTGGGCGGATCGATCGTTTTCCACGCGCTGGTCGTTCTGGCCATCGCGCTGATTCCGCCGGTGCGAGACGCGTTGAGCATTGCAATGCTCTTTTCTGACGCCGGCTTTGTCGACCGACCCTACACGAAAACTGAAATCGAAAACGAAGGCGACATAACGGAAATCACGACTGAGAAATTTCAGTATCCCGAAGGCTACTTCGCGATGGATCAGATTCCGCTGCCGACGCCGACGCCAACTCCACGGCCGGTGATTGCGTCAGCGCCGTTTGTGCCGGCGCCGGTTCCGCCGTCGCAACTCTATCCATTTGCGTCGCCGAAACCGTCCCCGAGCGCTTCGCCGCTCGTAGCGGCAAACGCGACGCCATCGCCGAGCCCGAATGCCGAAGATGAAGCCGCCCGGCAAAAGGCCGAACAGGAACTCGACAAGATGGCGGCTGAGAACGGCGTGAAGCGCCCGCGGGAAATCAATACACGGCCTTTCACCGATCTTCTGAAAACCGCGAAAAAACTGCGCGATGAAAAGAAGCTGAATCTCGATGGACAAATCGAATTGACCGTGGAAACTGATCGCGACGAACAGGGCAAACTGACAAATGCGAAAGTTACCGACAAACGCGGCGACAAGACGCTTGAATCAGTGGCGCTCGACTTCATTGCCGCGTTAAGTGACAGCGGCGTGCTCGATTTTCTCGAAGGCACGAAGCACCTGAAGATGACTGTGAAGCTCGACAATGACAATGTCGAAGTCGTAGCGTCGACGGAAGTCGACACCGAAGATCGCGCGCGCCAACTCGAGCGGACGTTTGGCGGCATGATTGTGCTGGGCCGCATCGTCAAACACGGCAAAGACGAAGAGGTGTACTACAATCACACTCAGGTCAGCTCAAATCAGAAGGAAGTCAGTGTGAAGTTCTCGATGCCGCGCGCCGAAATGGGAGCGATGCTGTCGAAGTATTCCTCGGAAAAGTAGCTGAGATCGATACCGGGAGAAAGTCGATGCGAATCATTATTCTTGCCGCATTGTTCTTGTCGAATGCGATTGCGTGCAGTAGTCGACAGCAGCCTGCTCAGCCGCAAGCGATTTCCCCGCCTTCGGTTAATAATCCAAGTCCACAGGCGAAATCGGAACTTAAACTCACCAGCAACGCGTTCAAAGAAGGCGAAGCAATGCCGCGCGGTTACACATGCGATGGCGCGAACGTTTCACCGCCACTCGAATGGACGGGTGTGCCGAAGACGGCCAAGACAATCGCGATTATCGCTGACGATCCCGACGCGCCCGCGGGCACTTGGGTGCATTGGGTGTTGTACAACCTGCCGGCGGATGGTTTGGGTTTGATTGAGAACACGCCGCAGACGGAAGCGCTGAATGGTGGCGGCGTGCAGGGCAAGAATGATTTCGGAAAGATCGGATACGGCGGACCTTGCCCGCCTTCAGGAACACATCATTACTTCTTTAAGTTTTACGCGCTCGATAGTGAACTGCCGTTGAAACCAGGGGCAACCAAAGCTGAGGTCGAGAAAGCGATGGAAGGTCACATCGTCGGGCAGGCGCAGTTGATGGGAACGTACCATCATTAGGAGCGCTGGAGCGCAGGCTTGGAGCGCAGGCATCTTGCCTGCGGTTCACCGGCATCATTGCCGGTGTTTTTTCAAACGCGAGCAGAGATGCGCGCGGCCCGCCGACAAGAATGTCGGTGCTCCTACGGAATCACGCCAACCGGAACTTTCCACTCATGCAATTCGAGCCGCAGCCGATCGATCTTGATCATGGGATCCGTTGCTGCCAGTTCTTCTGCTTCTTTCAAAGAAGCGACTCGGAAAACAAAGATGCCCCGCAAGTCGCCGTCATCGCCAAATGGTCCAGCCACGACAAGTTTTTTCGTCTCTGCCAATCGATTGATGTTGGCAATATGTGCCT
>JBKPPE010000337.1:0-4854 GCA_046733375.1 Acidobacteriota bacterium
CAGGATCCTCAATCCGAAGACGGCCCGCAGTCAGATCATCGGAGGTATCGCGATGGGAATCGGCATGGCGCTCCTGGAAGAGACTGTTTCTGATCATACCGGACGCTTGGTGACCACGTCGCTGGCTGATTACGTTGTCGCGGTCAATGCAGATGTGCGCGATATCGATGTGCTCTTTGTGGGAGAACCCGATTCGATGACCCCGCTGGGCACTAAGGGTATTGGAGAACTCGCGATCACCGGAATGGCGGCGGCAATTGCCAATGCGGTTTATCACGCGACGGGCACACGGTTTCGCTCGTTGCCGATCTCTATCGAGAAGGCGCTCGGACTCCAACCCGGACATTAGTTCGAAGTGCGGTGAGAACATAGTGGGCGATCGAGAGAGAACGAGCCGCTCGGCGATTACAACTCAGAAACAAACGGAGGTGGCTGTGCTCGCCGGCGGCTGTTTTTGGGGTGTTGAGGAAATTCTCCGTGACGTGCCAGGAGTAATAGACACCGAAGTCGGTTACACAGGCGGCTGGCTCGAGAATCCCACGTACGCCGACACTCATCACAGTAAGTCGGGGCACGCCGAAGCAATTCGGGTAACGTTCGATCCCGCTGTGCTTAGCTACGAAGACCTGCTGGAGAAGTGGTTCTTTAAGCTGCACGACCCAACCACGCTCAACCGTCAGGGGTACGACGTCGGCACGCAATATCGATCAGCGATCTTTCCGCAGACGCCTGAGCAGAAAGTAACGGCGGAACGAGTGAGGACGCGCGTAGATGGATCAGGGAAGTGGAAGCGCCCGATCACAACAACCATCGAGCCCGCCTCCACCTGGTACAGCGCGGAGGACTATCACCAGGATTACTTGCGCAAACACCCCGGAGAGTACAGCTGCCACTACTTGCGCAATTAGGGCCAAGGCAACTCAGAGTCGTTCAACTAGCCTTCCAGTATCGTGCCACGGTCAGAGAGATTTCGGCTATGCAGACTACACCGAATGACGATGGATTATCAGTATTTGAGACTGTTCGGCCGCGCTTGTTTGGGATCGCGTACCACATGCTCGGAAGCGCGGCTGAGGCTGAGGACATCGTCCAGGATGCATGGTTGCGTTGGCAGGGCACCGATCGCACAGCCGTTGTGGATCCACCGGCCTTCCTGGCGACGGCAACAACGCGATTGGCAATTACGTTCGCACAGTCCGCACCATCTCGACGCGAAACCTATATCGGGCCTTGGTTGCCTGAGCCGATAGACACCTCGGGCGATCCCCGCCTCGGCGCTGAACGCGCCGAAGCGCTGGAGTTTGCCGTCCTGCTGTTGCTGGAAAAACTCTCTCCCACAGAGCGCGCCGCGTATATTCTGAGAGAAGCATTCGACTATTCGTACGATCAGATTGCTCACGTAATCCGATCAACCGAAGCGAATGCTCGCCAACTTGTTACTCGCGCCCGCAAACATATCAGCGACGGGCGTCGCCGGGCGGTTAGCGCTAATGAACAAAAACGGCTGCTCAATGCGTTTGTCGAAGCCTCACAGAAAGGCGATCTTCCGGCTCTAGAAAGACTCTTTGCGTCTGAAGTTGTCTCCTACCCGGATGGCGGCGGCGCGATACACGTAGCACGGCAACCCATTTCTGGACGTGAGCGCGTTGCTAACTACACCGCCGCAGTCTGGCCTATTGCCTGGTCGGGTGCCAGTCGAAGCAAATGGCCAGGCCAGCGTACTTATGTTGCGCAATGAAGCCCCTATCGCCTTCGTAACGGTCGAGGCCTCGGACGAAGGGATCGTCAGCATCTGGTTCGTCGGGAGACCCAGCAAGCTGACGGCGATCTCGCGATCAACTGAGGCCAATCGGGGGACTTAATCCGAGTCTCGGTCTCCTGCTGCCCTAGTTCGTGTGCGAAACGCGCGGGCTCGCAGATCCTCACCAGGAAAACGCGCCTAATACCAAAGTATCGATCGATACCTTCGTCTAATAGATCAATCGGGCCTGCTCGGAGTGTAATCCTCCAAAACGTTTTGTCTTGTAAACCACGACTGCGCAGGTAGTCGATTTGTGACAGCGAAGTTTCAATTGCGGGATCTTTTGAATCATTAACCTGAAATTCATTTCTAAAAGAAATCATGTCACAAACCAGAAGGCTGCCCAGTCTTAGCGGGTACCGAAACAACAAATGGTGGTTGCGAAGGCTTCCGCCGCAAAACAGAGAGGAGTCGATATGAAGATCGTGGTTATTGGTGGCACGGGTCTAATTGGATCGGGGCTGGTGACAAAACTGAAAGCCCTCGGACATGAGGCTGTGGCAGCGGCACCTAACACGGGTGTCAACACCCTGACGGGCGAAGGACTGGCAGAAGTGCTTGAGAAGACTCAGGTGGTTGTCGATGTCTCGAATTCACCGTCTTTTGAAGATGCGGCGGTCATGAATTTCTTTCAGACGTCGACACGCAATCTCCTGTCTCACGAGGCGGCTGCCGGCGTCGGTCATCACGTCGCGCTCTCGATAGTTGGAAGCGAGCGCATACCCGATAGCGGTTACATGCGGGCGAAGGTTGCTCAGGAGAAGCTAATCAAGGAAGGTCCGATCCCTTACTCGATCATCCATTCAACTCAATTCTTCGAGTTCGTCAAGCGTATTGCCGATGAGGCAACCACAGAGAATGTAGTTCGTCTGCCGCCAGTGCTATTCCAGCCGATTGGCGCAGACGATGTTGTTAGTGCGCTTTTGAAGGTGTCGACGAGTTCACCTCTGAATGGCGCAATTGAAATCGCCGGGCCTGAACAATTCCGTTTCGACGAACTGGTCCGGCAGAGACTTAGCGGACTCAATGATCAACGCGAGGTCATCGCCGACCCGCAGGCACGCTACTTCGGCGCGCAGATGAGCGAGAATTCACTGGTTCCGATCGGTGACGCGCAACTCGGCGAGACACGCTTCGAAGCCTGGCTTAAGCAAGGGGCTAAGGCGGCATCTCAGGTTGGTTGATGCTCCCGAGCAAGAAGTTCTATACAAGTCGCTCCGGAGCAAACGGGAAACTGAAGTTACACGAACGACAAAAGGAGAGTGTCATGAGCTACGTCACCACGAAAGATGGAAGGCAGATTTACTACAAGGACTGGGGCGAAGGTCCCGCTATTACGTTCTCGCATGGGTGGCCTCTGAATGCTGACGCCTGGGACGGGCAAATGCTTTTTCTCGCGCAACACGGTTTCCGTGTCATCGCACATGATCGTCGAGGCCATGGGCGATCAACTCAAACCCCGGTTGGAAACGACATGAATGGCTATGCCGACGACCTCGCGGCCGTCATCGAAGCTCTCGATCTCAAGCAAGTGACCCTGGTGGGCCACTCGACCGGAGGCGGAGAAGTCGCGCGATACATCGGTCGCTACGGAACGAGCCGAGTCGCCAAGGCCGTCCTGATCGCCGCCGTGCCGCCGCTAATGCTCAAAACTGCCGCCAATCCCGAAGGTCTTCCAATTGAAGTGTTCGACAAAATCAGAGCGGACCTCATCAAGAATCCTTCGCAGTTCTACAAAGATTTGGCGTTATCGTTCTACGGAGCTAATCGCCCCGGCGCAACAGTTGCGCAAGGTACGCTTGATCAGTTCTGGCTGTGGAGCATGCAGGCGGGTCTTCTGAACGCCTATGAAAGTATCAAGGCGTTTTCCGAAACGGACCAAACGGAGGATTTGAAAAAATTCGATGTTCCAACCCTTGTCTTACACGGCGAAGACGACCAAATCGTTCCAGTCAAAGACTCCGCGAAGAAATCGGCGAGGCTGATCAAGGACGCACAGGAAATCTACTATCCCGGCGCGCCGCACGGTATCACCGCCACACATCAGGATCAGATCAACGCGGAGCTGCTTGCCTTCATCGCGGGGCAAAAGTCGGCGGCGGCGTGATCGATGAAATTAATCGCTCGTTGAAGATAGATGACGAGGTCCGTGATTGCGTCTGGGCATGGCCTCCGTCTGAAGGCAATGCAAACGACCGAGGAGAAGCAAGATGAGTGCAAGTGCAATTGAACTGAGAGCACAACCCGACGTCGCGCCGCGTTTGCTCGCCGGCGTCTCCGTGCCTGACACGCCGCTGATTACTCGGGCGATAGACCTCGCACGCGAGCGGTCCGAGCCTTACCTGTTTAATCATGTCATGCGATCGTGGCTTTTTGCCGCGCTGATCGCGCAACGAAAACAGACTGCGCATGACGGCGAGGTTCTCGCTGTGATGACGATTCTGCACGACCTGGGTTTGGCGGAGGCTTTCAACGGACCGCTGCGATTTGAAGTGGAGGGCGCGAACGCCGCGCGCGCCTTCGCCCGCAACGAGGGGATCGATGAACGTCGAGCTCAGTTGATCTGGGATGGAGTTGCGCTTAACTCGACGGTTTCCATCGCACTTTACAAAGAGACAGAGATTGCGTTGGCCACGATGGGTATCGGCCTGGATTGGGGTGGGTTCGGCTACGAGGCGCTGACCGAGGCCGAGGTGGCTGCGATTGTCGAAGAGTTTCCCCGCCTTGAAATGAAGGAGCGATTCACCCAAGCGGTCTGCCGCATTGTCGAGACACGTCCGACGACGACGTACGACAACTTCGCCCGCGATTTTGGCGAGCGCTTTGTGCCTGGTTACAAGGCGGCGTCGACGGTTGATTATTTGCTGAACTCCCCATTCAAGGAGTAATGCCGCATCGTCCAGACCAAAGGAGACTGATCGTGAAAAACAAGACATTAGTGCTCGTCCTTCTATTTCTGATGCCGGGCACGCTGATGGCCCAACAGCCTTCGGCCACCAACCAGAGCCCACACGCCTCGGTGACACCGCTTACTTCGAAAGATCTGCCGGATC
>JBKPPE010000338.1:0-10096 GCA_046733375.1 Acidobacteriota bacterium
CAAGACACGGGAATCGATCTGAGGAAAGACCGTCTCGCCCTGCAACGTCTCAAGGAAGCTGCCGAACGCGCAAAGTGCGAGTTGTCTTCCGCGACCGAAACCAGTTTCAATTTGCCGTTCATTGCCGCGGATGCGACGGGACCGAAGCATCTCAACAAGATGCTGAACCGCGACGAATTCGAAAGACTCGTTACTGGTTTAGTTGATCAGACGATCGAGCCGTGTGAACGCGCGCTGCGCGACGCAGATCTGCGGGCGAGTGACATCGACAAAGTGATTCTGGTTGGGGGCCAAACGCGTTCGCCGATCGTCGAACGAACGGTGGAAAAGATTTTTGGCAAGAAGGCATCAGCCGAGATCAACCCGGACGAAGTTGTCGCAATGGGCGCCGCGATTCAGGGCGGCGTGCTGAGCGGCGATGTCAAAGACATCGTGCTGCTCGATGTGTTGCCGTTGAGCCTCGGGTTGGAAACGCGCGGCGGACTGTTCACGAAAATTATCGAACGAAATTCGACGATTCCGCTGCGCAACAGTTTGAATTTCACCACCGTCGTCGACAATCAGTCATCGGTTGAAATCCACATTTTGCAGGGAGAGCGAGACGTTGCCAGCGGAAACCGCAGTCTTGGCAAGTTTGAACTGGTAGGAATTCCGCCGTCCCCCCGCGGCGTACCGCAGATTGAAGTCTCGTTTGAAGTGGACGCCAACGGAATCGTATCGGTATCGGCTGTTGACAAAGCTACCGGCCGCGAACAGCAGATGCGCATCACGCCCACCTCGGGGCTGTCTGCCGAACAGATCGAAAAAATTATTAAAGAGGCCGAGACCATGGCCGAGAGCGATCGTTCTGAGAGCGAGAAGATTGCTATGCGAAACAAGCTGGCGAGCCTCGTCAAAAACACGCAGCGGACGTTTCTGGAATTCGGCGGGCTGCTGGAAACCGAACAACAGGAAAGCGGCCAGAGAATTTTGATGGATGGCGAAGCGGCCGTAAAAGCTGATGAAGTCGGGGAGATTCGCATGGCGGTCGATGCACTGGAGCGCCTGGGACGACAACTGACTAACGCGATGATGAAGGGTGCGGAAGCCACCCAGAAAGCAGATTGAGCAACTAACGCACTTCGGATAGAATTCCAAAGCGGTCAGTAGCTTGCCGGACAAGTCGGCACAACTGCTGGCCGCTCGCTTTGATACAGGTTTATGGCGAACAAACGTGATTATTACGAAGTCCTGGGAGTCGCGCGGAGCGCGACCGATCAAGAATTAAAGAGTGCCTATCGGAAACTCGCGCACCAATATCACCCAGACAAAAATCAAGCAGATCCGGCCGCGGAAGAAAAATTTAAAGAAGCGGCGGAAGCCTACGCGGTGCTTTCCGATGTCGAGCAAAGAAGTCGTTACGATCGGTTTGGCCACGCCGGTGTATCCAGCGCCGCAGGCGCTAATTGGGGCGCCCCGGGGTTTGGCGGCATCGAAGACATTCTCGGCGATCTGTTCGGATTCGGCGATGTTTTTGGCGGCGGTGCCCGCGGCGGCTCACGCAGATCGGCGCAGCAACGCGGTGCCGATTTGCGTTACGATCTCGAAATTTCCCTGGAGCAGGCAGCGACGGGGATGACTGCGCAGCTCCGCATTCCCAAGTTGGAAACATGCGAGACCTGCAATGGGGCGGGCACTGCTGCGGGGACTCGACCTGAGACGTGTCAGGCGTGCGGCGGCGCCGGTCAGGTCCGCTTTCAACAGGGCTTCTTCTCAGTCTCGCGTACGTGCGGGAATTGCCGCGGCACCGGTCAAGTCATTACTTCGCCGTGCAAGGATTGCCAGGGGCGGGGGCGCGTCGAACGCGAAAAACAGATCGAAGTAAAGATTCCCGCCGGCGTGGAAACGGGCTCACGTCTTCGCCTGCAACGCGAAGGCGAGTCGGGAGCTTACGGGGGACCGCCGGGTGATCTTTACGTCGTCATTCATGTTGCCGAGCACGAACTGTTCGAGCGGCAGGGAAATAATCTCTACGCGTCAGTGCCGGTCACTTTTGCGCAAGCCGCATTAGGCGCGGAGATAAAAGTCAAAACCCTAAGCGGCGAGGACGGGTTGAAAGTTCCCGCCGGTACCCAGACGGGAACTGTATTTCGTGTCCGTGGACAAGGCATGCCGGTGCTCGGCGGGCGCGGGCGCGGCGATTTGTTCGTCTCAGTTTCGGTGGTTACGCCGACAATGCTTACTCGCGAGCAGCGGAAGCTGCTGGAGCAGCTGGAGCGCATCGAAACAAAAGATTTGGAAGACAAGAAACTATCGGACAAAGTTCGCGATATTTTTGGGTAAGTCGCGCTTTCGAGCAGAGCCCGACCGTAAGGGAGGCTCCAAATTGCCGCGTTTCAAGTTCTTCCCAATGGTCGGGTCACTGCCCGTGCACTTCGCCTTGGTCGCAAAACAAAACACTTAGGCCGTCTATTCTCTGAAAGGCCACCGTATGAAATCCCCTTTTACACCTTATCGATTTCTTTTCACGCTTTTCATGCTGGCGGCGCTCAGCGCCTTTTCGTCAGTCTTAGCCCAGGACGAGTACGCCAACATTAAGAATTGGGAGAGCTTCAACTTTCGCGGTCGCAGCATCGCCTCGAAGGATTTGAATGCGCTGACGCTGTACGATCTGAAGCTGGTGCGCGGCATCGTATTCGGCAAGCATGGACGCATTTTTAAAGATCCCGACATCAAGCGTTACCTGCAATCGCGCGACTGGTATAAGCCGGATGCGGAGTTCAAGAACTCGTCGCTTAACGACACTGAGCGGGAAAATCTCGACGTGATTCGCCTGACCGAAGCGGCCCAACATGAAACCGTTGAGCCCGGAGACATGCGGCTTTATCAGAACAAACTGCTGACGCGAAGGAAACTCGGCACGCACACGAACGCCGAGTGGACGGTTCTCGCAGCCGAAGTCGAGGCAATTCACGGCAAACGCTTCGAAGACGATCCGTGGCTGCAGCAGTACTTCGACGAGCGCTACTGGTACCGGCCGGCCGAACGCTACAAACCGAAAGGCCTTTCGGCGATTGAGCTAAAGAACCTTCAACTGATCGACACGATTCGTCGCCAACAGCGGAAAGTAGCAATCGCGCCCGGCGACATGGAACTCTTTGAAAACAAAGTCATCACTGAGGCGATGCTGCGCGGGCTGAGCCTGCATGAGCTGCGGCTGCTGCGCAACGAAGTCTATGCGCGTCACGGTCGTGTGTTCAAAACGCTGTGGCTACAACAGTATTTCGGTGGTCAGGCCTGGTATGACCCGAACGAAGAGTTCAAAGACGAAGAAGTAACGGGCATCGATAAGACAAACGTCGAGACCATCGTCGCGTACGAAAACAAACTGCACGATCAGCTCAGCACCAAGCCAATTGCGCGCGCGCTGCTTAACGGTTTGTTTGTCGAAGATGTACGGAAGATGCGCGACGAAATCTATGCGCGCCACGGCAAGGTGTTCAAGAATGAGTGGACGCAGAAGTATTTTGCGAGCTTCGATTGGTACAAACCAGATCCGAAATTCAACGAGGCTTCATTAACGTCGGTTGAGCAACAAAACCTGACAACCATCGCGCGTTACGAAAAAACGGCGGTAACTGCGATGAGTACTATCGAAGGTTGTTAAGGCCAATTTGGGCCGCGCGTGACGCGGCCGAGAAAACAAAAACAGTAAGCAGTGAGCAGTAGGCAGAAACAACTCTGTCACTGCTCACCGTTGTTTTGTGGCTTCTTCGAGTTTGTCGCGAACGACGTTGAGTCGGGAGCGGAGATCATTCTGGTTAGCTGCGGCCACGGTGCCGTCACGGAATATCTCTTTGCCCGCAACCATCGTCATCCGCACATCGCGACCTGAGGAAGAAAAGATCAATGTGTCGACCGGATTGGTGACGGGCTGTTGATGCATGCCGTCGAGTCCCACAACAGCCAGATCTGCCTGCATTCCTTCTCGCAGCGAACCAATTTCGCGATCCAATCCGAGCGCGCGTGCGCCGCCGAGTGTGGCGGCGAAGAGCGCATCCGTGGCACCGATTCCAGTCTGTGGCGGTTCTGAGTCATCACACAGACTGAAGTCTGTGCCACCAACACGCGCCAGCAATGTCGCAAAGCGCGCCTCCTCCAGAATGTCGCAATTGTTGTTGCTGGCGACTGAGTCGCTGCCCAGACCGACCTTCAAATCGGCAGCGAGGAACTTCGCAAATGGCGCGCGGCCGTGGCGAAGTTTTACGTTTGATTTCGGACAGTGCGCGACGCTTGCCTCGGTGACGCGAATCGTCTCGATGTCGTGATCGTCAACCGTGATGCAATGCGCCAGCAACGGCTTCGTTTCCATAATGCCCTGACGCGTTAGATATTGGATCGTCGAAATCCCCGGCGCGCGCCATGCGATGTTGCGCTTGCGCAGCCCTTCGGCGAATGCGCCGGTGCCGTCGAGCATGAGCGATTGTTCGGCTTGCGATTCCGCCGCATGCATCATCAGCGGCAGTTTCTCCTGCTTCGCCAACCGCGCAATTACGGTTAGCAGAGGCGCACTAACCGTGTAAGGCGCATGCGGCGAGACACCCGCGCGAATTTTTGCGTTCTCCGTCGCGCGCATCGCCTCGAGTTCACGACGCAAACCGGCCAAGGATTGTTCGGCGAGATTTGGATCTGGTCCAAATGTTTCCTGATAGACGATTCCGCGCAAGCCTATCTCGGCCACTGCCTTCATCGTTCGCGTTGCAGCTGAACTTGAATCGCCGATGCAGGTAATTCCTGCCCGGGCCGCTTCGATCGCGCCACACGCGGCGGAGACAAACAGATCGTCACCGGTCATCGCCATGCGCGCGAGGGTGAGTTTGCCCAGCCAAGCTTTGAAATCATGCTCTTCTCGTTCAAGAAAACCGCGCATTACTGTCAGTTCGAGATGAGAATGAGCATTAACCAAACCCGGCAGGATGACACTCACCCCGAAATCCGTGACGGGCGCGTTTGGAAAACGAGCCGTAATCCTGGCTGCCTCACCAACACCTAAGATCTTGTCGTCTGCGACTGCCACAGCGCCGAAGTCAATCGCCGCCGAAGCGATTGGCAGAACCCAGCGAGCGGAGTAGATGGCAGTCATCAGACGATTCGCGGTTTCGCAGTAAATCAGCGAGCTTTCGCTGATTTTACGTGACGATAACGCTTGAGGATGGACGTGACGTATGTCCGCGTGGACGCAATGTCGATGCGGTCGATGAATTGTTGTTCGGTGAGTGGCGGCGCGCCCTCAGGTATGCGATTCCATTCTGCGGCCCTGCGTCGGCCGGCGTTGTATGCCGCCAACATTCGCGCCTCGCGATCGGGTACGTCGCGAAAGTCATCCGCGGCCTTCTGCAAGTACCAGCAAGCGATCTGAATATTGCGCTGCGGGTCGCGCAGCAACGTACTTGCATCGGTGGCGCTTCGTTGTTGAATCGTCGTACCGGCATTCTCCGAAGCCCAATCCTGGAGAACGCCTGGCGTCACCTGCATCATTCCGATTTCACCGGCGCGGCCGTTCTTCCACGGAGCAAAATAACTTTCCTCGTATGCAATACTCCAAACCAGATCCGGATCAACGCGATAGCGCGCGGCTTCAGTTGCTATCAACGAATCGTAGCGATGAATCCAGTATTGATCGGCGAGGTAGGCAGCAGCTGCAATCACGATCAGCGTGAGAGCAATGATGATAAGACGCTTCATTCAGTCGGGATTCGCTCGGGTGGACTAATTGTGACGCAGGAAGTGAGACCAAAGGTCGGCGATGGAACAGGTTTGATCAACGCCCTCATACTGCTGCCGCAGCGCGCGCGAATCGAGGACGTGGCCTTGCAGCCAGACTTCGGCGGAAATCGTAGCGCCGATTTGCAGGCGGGCGCCGGTGAGGGCACGAGCATTCACTAGCACTTCGATTTTCAATCGCTCGAGGTCGAGATAAATCCAGTAGAGCTCACTGCCCGAAAGAGGATTGATCAGCGGCTTAAATGCAATCACGCGTCCGCGCACGATCCAATCATTTTCGTGCGCCGCGCGAGATGGAGCGCCGCGCTCGAGTGGCAGCCAGCGGGCATCCATCTCCCGCGCACAAACGCGCGCGCGATAGGCGAGGCCACACAATCCCACATACAGCGCTGGAGCGCGAAAACCATCTGTGCCTACTTCAGTAAGATTTTGCAGCTCAAACAAGACTTCCGTATCGGTGCCGCCACAGTAACCGTGGATGACCGCTTCCCCCTCTTCGTCGTACTCCGTCAACGCCCATGGCGTGATCCGCTGCGTGTAGCGAGCGCGGAATCCGGGGCGACAATTCGCGTAAAAGACGTCGCCGGTCCCGGACTCATAAAGAACCGTCCACACCTCGAGACCTTCGCCGAGCTTCCAGCAACGCCCGTGCAAAACTGCGCCGCGCCGCGATAATTGGCTCGCTTCGCCCTGGTTTTCGGCGCGTTCGGCGAGAAAGTTGATGGCTTTCTCGGTCGGCACTTCGAGGCCAATTGTTTCGAACGTAGCGTCCATAGCTATCGTGCGGCGCTTTTCGGTTGATAGGCGTCAGGCTCAGAATCTTCACGACTTGCGCGTTTTTTGAAGCCACGAATATTTCGCACTTTGCCGAGTTTGGGTTGTTCTCCCGAGCGAACCATCTCCGCAAACAAGTCGACGTCATAATCTGCTTCGCGTGACATGGTTTCGCGAATACGAATCAAGACCGTTAGGAATTTTGGGCGACGATACATTAGAAAGATTCTAGATCTGCGATTTTGGATTTTTGCTTGCCGGCGGCCCGCCAAGTTTAGAACCAAGATCCCAAAAGGAACATCGAAGAACCTCAAATCAAAAATCCAAATCTAAAATGCTTTTTCAGTTGCTTCTGAAACCAGAAACTCCGGCGTCACGATCATCGGTACGAAAAATCCAGCAGCGGTATTGAACAAACGAATTCGCGCTTGCCGTCGCACATTGGCGAGATGCCCGAAGTTCCATGTAACTAGATAATCGATTTTGTGAAACGAAGCAACTGCTACATGTAATGCATCAGCGATGTACTTGCGATGAAAAATTCCTCGCGACACATAACCGTCGGCGAGGATCGCACACTCTTCAGTGAGTTCGACTTCCTCGAGACGATTTACCAACTTCAGATAGGCGGAACGATGCGGCTCCTCGGTTCGCTCCAGCTCGCGCACGACGAGCGGCGAGATCACCGCGCGATATTGCGACAGCTCATGCTCCCACCAGCGAATCGTCAAATCACGGCGAAAGGGCTCGCCGTTATCGAGATACGCGCCGATGACCGACGTTTCCAGATATGCGCTCGGTTTCATAAGCCGGACGTTTCTTGAGTGCCGGCGCTCGTCGTTTTCAAACCATCGATCGGCTCGAACCGCAAAATGCCTCGCTGAAAATCGAACACCACACGAAAGTGCCGCAGAAAATTTCCACCCAGAATTCCATTCTGTTGGAACCCGGCAGTTTCATTAATCGGGTCGAGATCCAATACGGCGGCGTTCACCCTTTCGCGCGCATAATTGCCAATCGCGATTTTCGGCAGCAGCGCCATCTTCACATCCTCAGCGACGCCGGCGGCGCCAAAAACACGCATGCGATCCGGCTGAATGAACTCTGAAAAGGGCTCAAGTTCAGCCGCCCGTTGCGAAATCACACTGACGGTCGCCCCGGTGTCGATGATGAAATTCAGAGACTTTGTAATTCCCTCGATGGTAACTTCGCCGCTCAAGAATCCGCTGGAAGTAGTTCGCACCGCAATCTCAAAACCGGGACGCGCGATCTTCGTGGACCCCGTGGTCGCGATGCGATCAATCAACGAGCTAAGGTCCGCGGGATTGCGTTGACGCACAAACGTCATGCGGCGCGTGCCGTAATCCACCGCGGTCACCAGACGCACCAATGCCGCGATTCCCAAATAGCCATCTACCGGCGTCTGTTGATCGTAAAATCGTCGAATATAAATGGGAACGTTTTCAATGTGCATGTCTCCCAAATCCATTGAGTTGAGATAGCCATAGACGATTTCAAACCGGCCGCCGCCGCCGATTGCGCGCGCCATACCGCCACGCGCCACCGGACGCAGCCCAAGTTTGCGCGCGGTCTCTTCCGAGATCACTGACATTCCCGAGCCGGTATCGAGCACAAAGCGCAGCGGCGTTTTCGACCCATTTACTCGTAGTTTCACGATCGGTCGATTGTCAATGGATTCGAAGGTCAGCACCGTACGCTCCGGGCCACTGACGCTGTAAAGAGAAGTCTGCCGGCCCAGGTAACGGAGAAAGTCTATTAACCCGCGAATTCTCGCGCGACGATCAGCATCCGTATGCGGAGCGATTATGAGAAACTGCTCGTAGGCGTCTGCGGCTTCCTTGTATTTCTCAGCACGGGCGGCGGCCTGGCCTAAGCTGAAGACGTAATCCGGCTCGTTCGGATCCATGCTCACCGCGCGTCGCAGTTTTTGCACCGCCTCAGTGTTTCGGTTTTCGTAGAAGTCGATCATCGCGAGCCCGGCAATAGCCATCGCCTGGTCGTCGTCGATGTTCAGCGCGGTACGGAATTCCTCCAGCGACAAACGGAAATCGCCGGTGGCGAGAATCGCGCAACCAAGTATTGCGTGTGCGTCGGCCGTGAGTGGGTTTGCGGCGATCACGCGCGCCGCGTGATCGAATGACTCCTGCAACCGACGCTCTTTCAGCAGCGTCTTGCTTAATCCCAGATGAGCTTCGAGTTCTTCGTCATTCTTTTGCAGTATTTCGCGATACAACTGTTCGGCGCGCTGGAAATCGCCGGAACGCAGTGCGTTTTTAGCTTGCCGCAGGGCTTTCTGATTATTTGCCAGAGCACAGACAGTGCAGAGCACGATCACCACACATACAGACAACGCACGAGCTATCGAACAAATGACAGTGACACTTGATTTAGAGTTACTGGAGAGTCCCATAAAGCACTGTCGCTACTTCAGAATCTTGCCGGTCTTCATTGACCAGAGCGCCAAATCCAACTCGTCAAAATTGATGCCGATGTCTTTTGCAAAATCTTTCATCCGGCTTTCGCTTGCCACGTACCCGGTCCGACTCGTAGGCGGCTTTGCGGAATCGATCACACCGAGTTCGGTAAGGCAACGGATAATGTGTTTGTCCAGAATGCCATAACCTTTGAAGCCGACATTGCGCAAAAAGTGGCTTGCCTCTTTGTAACCAAGCCCTTTGATGCCGGGGGTTCGAGCCAGCCAATCCCTTCGCTCATCCGGATCGCGAAAACTGTCGAGCTTGTCGCGCAGACGCATCGAGCAATTTGTGCGGAGAAATTGTCGTGTGGCAACAATGTGCTCAGCTCTTACGTTGTGAAAGCGGTACGCTGGAGGCTTCTTTAGCGCACGGGTGATCGCGATGCGGCTTCCGTTATCGAGCAGCGGCTTCACCGCATTGACCGCAGTCAACCCTGACGCCGCCGACGAACCAGCAGTGAAAATGCAGTAAACCATCTCTTCCCACAAACGAGCATCTGAGCGGCTGTGCCAAACCTGATCGAATTCCGTGAGGCGCGCGCGAATCTCTTTGCGGCGAGTAGCATGTGTCGCGCGCAATCGATCGATGGTAACCGGTTCCTGTTCTCGCATTCTGGTTTGCCGAACCGATGGGCGAGTCTGTTTGGATTCTAGGAGCGCGTCTGATGACTGTCAATAAAGTCAGGTCATGAGCGGCACGTAAAGTTGTGCATCCCGTCGCGTTATGGTGCGCATCAAATTCTGGCGCTTTCTTTTCGACGAAAGCGGCCGATTAGACGTGTTATATTTTTAGGGACGATGGGATTCACACGAAACAAGGCAACGACCGCCACACAGCGAACGGCCGGGGTGCTGCTCGCAGTTTGTCTCGGATTGCTCTTGTCTTCGGTTGCCGTGGCGCAGACCACCGCGCCCACACCTGCGAACAGTAGCGTCGCTCCCCAGCCGGGCACTGTGGGTGTGCAGAACTCGAGTGCGAGTTCATCAGTCGCCAGCATTACGCGCGGAGTTACTTTGCCGGAATCGTTGACGGCGATTCACGGCTACCAGGGTGAACTGGCG
>JBKPPE010000339.1:0-6672 GCA_046733375.1 Acidobacteriota bacterium
GTGCAGCGTATGCAGACGCTCAAGCCGGCAGACGGCGGCAGACATCGGCCCAGTCAGATTGTTGTCGTAAATCGTAAGCTGCACCACGTATCCTTCACTGTCAGTCGTGACGCCGTGCCACTCGCCGACGGGGCGATCACTTCCCCAAAAGTCACGTTCGATCCAATCCGCTCCGCCGAGCGCGTTGTAGAACTCAATCAACGCCTTGCGCTCGCGCTCGCGCACCGCGCCGTCGCGCGGTTCTGGCAGCGGCTTGGGGGTAGTCGATTCCTGCGCGACGGCTCGTGTGCCGCAAAGAGCGAGCAACAACACTGCAAATAATAAGGAACGGTTCGCAATTGATTGGATGTGCGAGAGAGCGAGTAACATCGGACCTCCTGCGCGAAACTCTGGAGTTTTGCCGCCGCAGTATATCTGAAAAGAGCGTCGTGCCAGAGGGCAAATCTGTGGAGAGGAAAAGGCATACGCGGCCCGTTAGTCGAGGTATAATCCGGACAAATAGATGCTTTTGCCCGACAGTTGGGCCTAATACTTAGTTATGCGGACAGACGTCGTTGACGATGTCGCAGTCGGCTGGGCAAATGAGAAAGGTGATTGGCCATGAATCCGTGGATCGCGAAGGCGGTCGTACTCGCAGCCACAGTGATCATGCTGGCCATTCGTGGGCCACATGGCCAACGAAGTCGAAGTGTCAAGGTCACCAAGAGCTACAAGGGCCGGCTAGAGACCGGCCTCTTGGTTCTCGCGTGGGTGGGATTCTTCGTCCCTCTGATCTGGGTGGCGTCGCCCGTGTTTAGGTTCGCTGAGTACCCGTTGCGCGCTGTCCCTCTCGCTGCTGGCATGATGTGCTACATGATCGGCCTGTGGCTTTTCTACCGGTCACACGCTGATCTCGGTAAGAATTGGTCGATCACTCTGGAGGTACGGGAGGGACATCGACTCATCACGCATGGCGTTTATCGCGCCGTCCGCCACCCGATGTACTCGGCGTTGGCTCTCTATTCCGTCGGCCAAGCTCTCGTAATCCCGAACTGGGTGGCAGGCCTCGCGAACCTGATCGCGTTCGCGGCCCTCTTTGCGCTTCGGGTCGGTGCCGAAGAGAAAATGATGGCCCAGCAATTTGGCAACGAATACGCCACCTACGCAGCACGGACGAGGCGTCTTATTCCCGGCATCTGGTAGGCGATTCTAGCCGCCCAACCGCCCAAGCTCTGTCGCCCGCTTCGCGGGCTTGGAATTTCTTTGGGGAGGTGATCCCGGGGTACGCTCGCTGCGCTCGCACAAGCACCCCACGCGCGATGCGCGCGCGGGGACCCCGCTTCGGGGCTAAACTCTGCCGCCGCTACGCGGCTTGTTGACGCAGACATCGACGTTGACGGGTTCTTGACTTAGCGTTATTACATCGCCGCAATCCAACAACTCGTTGGCCCGGAGCAAAACAAAAAAGCAGTGATGCGTTATGAGCAATGAGTAATGAGTGAAATCGCGCCGCGCGCTCAACTTTGACGTGCGACGGCTTGACGCAACATCGTCTGGGGTTCCATCGCCAATGCCGGAATGATGAGGCAGCGCACGCTGCAGTCAATTCAAACTATCAAGCACCAGTCTTCGTAAGCACGGTCATGAAAACTATCATTGCCTTCTCAATCGCTTTAGCCCTCCTCTTCCCACTTCAAGATGCTGTTGCGCAGGAAAGACTCTTACCAAATCAAACAGTGGCTAAGAGTGTCGAATCCAATAAAACTCACACATACTTAGTTTCGTTGAATGACGGAGACTACGTCAGTGGTTCGATCAATCAGCACGGCAAGGTGAATATGAGTATTCTGGGTGCCGACGGATCATTGCTGCGTAGTTTCCCCGGACCATCAGGAGATGCGAAGCGTCAGTTTGCATTTGCGGCTGAAGGGGGTGGGTCGTATGCGATCAGCATCGCAAACCCTGGCGACCAGACTGTCAAATACGAGTTGCTTATCGAGAAGATTTTGTCGTTGAACGAGCGGCTTCGGCCCGAGCCCTGGAGCGACCCATATCCCAGCCCGCGGATTCAAGCGCTACGCGGCGAGATCGCCGCGGGCAACTCGACAGAAGCGTTTTGGAAAGAGATGGCCGCCCGCGGCACGCCGCTCGTCGAACCGTTCGGCTCGGACGGCAAGTATCAGCTCGTAACTTTTCTTTGGCGTGGGCTGCGTGAGACAAAAAACGTGTTGGTGCTGGGATCGTTCATCGACGCCGTGTCGCCACAGGAGACTGCAATGCAGCGGCTCGCGGCGTCAGACGTGTGGTATCTGACCTTGAAGCTTCCGGCAGGAGCGCGGTTTACCTACACCCTTTCCCCGAACGACCCGATGACCTGGGAGCCTCCGCGTGCGGCGCAACGCGACGTCACACGCCAGGTGGACCCGCTCAATCCTCATCGAATGTTGCCCGGGTGGAGAAGTTGTCCGGCCGATGCCAGCAAGTTCGCATGCATCAACGTCGCGGAGCTCCCGCATGCCATCCCCCAACCGTGGACGATCAGCAAGCCTGGGACACCGCGAGGTAAAGTCGAGAAAGGAAGTCTCACGAGCACAATCCAGGGCATTGAGAGAACATTCTCTGTGTACCTCCCTGCCAACTACAAAGCAGACGGCCCGGCGAACGCACTAATCGTCTTGTTCGACGCAGAGACTTATTTGCCGAACGACCCCAAGGACTGGTACGACCCCCGGAGCTTTCAGACGCTCACGACTCTCAACGAGCTGATTGCCGCGTCCAAAATCGCGCCGACCGTCGCCGTCTTCGTCGATAACATCGGCAATCGGCGCCTGTTGGACCAGTTGGCGAATCCTGGCTTTTCGGACTTCGTAGCGACCGAGTTGGTGCCCTGGGTGCGCGCGCATTACCACGTCACCACCGATCCGAAGCGAACGGTCGTGGGTGGATACAGCGCTAGCGGGTTCGCGGCTGCCTACATGGGTTTGCGTCACTCGGAGGTGTTTGGCAACGTAATCAGCCAATCGGCACCGTTCTGGTGGGCGCCGGAGCACAACGGAGGACAATGCGGCCCGCTGTGTCGCGATTTGGGGTACGTGCCCGATCGCAATGCGGACGCGACGACCGAAGTTAATTGGATGTCGAAGCAATTCCTCGCAAAGCCAAAGCTTCCGGTGCGGTTCGATCTGGAAGCTGGCGTATTCGAGCTGGATCGCTCTGGTGAAGGCGGTGACGTTCTCGAGCCGACGCGCGCCTTGCGCGACGTCCTCCTCGCGAAAGGGTACGAGGTGCATTATCAGCAGTTCGTTGGCGGACACGACGGATTGAGTTGGCGCGGCACGCTGGCTGATGGCCTGATCGCGCTGCTCGGTGCACGCTGAGTTTTTGAGGTCTACATAGATAAGCCGTCGCACAACTCGTTGGACCGAGCTGAACAAAAGCAGTGAGTGATGAGTAATGAGTGATTTTGCGCCGGCCGGTCAACTTTGAAGTTCGAATGCTCCTGTGTAGTAAGGCGCAATCTGGTTTATTCGAATCATATGAAGATTGCGATCACCGGAGCTGAGGGACTGGTCGGAAGCGAATTCGTGCGGCATCTGTCACCTCATCATCAGGTCTTAGCCTTCTCGCACCGAAACCTGGACATAACTGAAAGCGAAACTGTCACCCGCGTAATTCTTGATGAGAGTCCGGCGCTGATAATCAACTGCGCAGTACTCGGAGTGGATGCTTGTGAACGTCACCCTGAGTTGGCATGGTCGGTGAATGTTTCAGGAGCGGAGAACCTCGCCCGGGCGGCGCGCACAGTCGAGGCGGATTTGGTTCAGTTCAGCAGCAATTATGTCTTTGGTGAGCAAGCGGACAGGAAGTCTTTTCTCACAATCGCTGACACGCCGGCTCCGGACAGCATCTATGGGCAAACCAAGCTCGCAGCCGAGCAGGCAGTGGCCTCAGTTGCTTACCGATCCTTCATAGTGCGTACCTCCTGGATCTTCGGCCGCGGTAAGGAAAGCTTTTTCAGCACGGTCCCGCGTTCTTTGCACGCGGCAAAAAAGATTCGTGCGATTACTGATGTCTGGGCCAGCGCTACCTACGTGCGCGACCTGGTGCAAAGAGTCATGGAGATTGTGTCTCTCGGTCACTGCGCAACTTACCATGTGGTGAACAGCGGCCTTTGCTCATACCATGAATTTGCGTTAAAGGTGGCGAGGGTCCTAAAGATTCCAGACTCAAGGTTGACCGAGTTGATTGAGCCAATTAGGTTGTGTGAGCTTGGACTTCCGGCCAAGCGTCCGCGCTATACCCCGTTGGCTTGCACAGTTTCAGAAGAGCTTGGACTCTCACCATTACGGGATTGGCGCGAGGCAGTAGCTGACTATGTGAGGGATCAGTTCTGACGTGCTCCCTTAAATCCTGGAGGTTTTTGGATATGAAGAAACAAGTGGGGACCTATTTCGGCGGCTGCTTTTTCCTTGCCATTCTCCTTTCGGCGCTACCCGCTAACGCGCAAACAACTGCACCGCAAGATGACTCCAAAGTAAGGCCTCCCGTAACTAAGGCCGACTTACAGATCGTGAAGCGCGCGCTTGAAATACTTGACTCTCCAGCGAAATGGAATCGCGCCGACAATCGCATCTGTCCCGCGGAAGCAAAAACGGTGAGCTTATATTGCGCGTTGCAAATGGCAACCATTGCAGTGGGCGGCAAGGCTGAACATCGTGGCGCGGCTCTCCAGGAAGCACGGTTCGTAATCGATGAAATCGCGGCTGACCGCAATTATGAACACCGGCTAATGAACTATAACAACGATCCAACGACGACGTTCGCCGATATCCAGGAAGTGCTTCGCATTACTGAGAGTCTTATCACGTTGAGGCTGAAAGCGAACGGCATCAAATAATCGGGCGCGCATAATAACTCGTCGGACCGAAGCGGAACAAAACCAGTGATAGGTGATGAGTAATGAGTGATAAGTGAAATCACGGCGCCCAGTCAACTCTGACGTTGGGCAGCTTTGCCTCAAAAGTCGGCGAAGCCGACGGATGATAGTGGCCAGCCCTTTAGGGCTACAGGCTAACGCGATTCTGACGAGACCTTTCTTTTCAGCCCGCAAGATCTGGCAGACCCAGCGTTTTGGTTGGGAATGGAAAAGAGTTGTTGACGGACTTCGCCAAAAAGCACTAAATATTCTTTGGCCGCTTCCACAAGGCCTTTCCTAAAACCCCATAACCGGAGATACCCAATGAGAGTTAAGGCAACCACGAAGATTCCGAACATAATAGTTTACGCTGCGCTTTATGGTGCAATTTTCGGTATCAGCATTTGGGTCTTGATCACCGACAGAGAAAACCCCACCAATTGGCTGGCGTATGCCGCCATGATTGGATCAGTGTTGGCGGGCGCGATTAAATTCGCTGTACATTCGCGGAAGCAGCAACGAACTGCGTGATAAGAAGCGCTGAAGATGGTAATGAGTAGAATGGTCTTGGGGTTATCCCACTTTTTCGTAAGAGTAGAACTCCAATGCCGGCGCCGGGACAACTCTGACGTTCGACCGCTTACCCATGCGTGTCAGGGGCAAAATCACCGAATGGAACGATCTGCGCGGGTTCGGCTTTATCTCACCACTCAAAGGTAGCGAACGCGTCTTCGTTCATATCTCCGCTTTTCCAACCGAAACTCGACGTCCAACCGCGGGCGAGTTCATCTCTTATTCACTCGGCAACGATCAGCGCGGGCGTGTGTGCGCAACCGAAGTCGCATATGCCGTCAGCCACGTTGGGCGACCTGCCCGGATGCAAACGCGACACACGGATCGGGTAGCACGTTGCGTGGCAGCGACGTTTCTCGGAGTCGTTGTACTGCTTACAGTCTCCGGATACCTGGGGTGGCCGGTAGCATGTGTCTACATCGTCATGAGCATCGCGACGTTTTTTGCGTATAAGCACGACAAGCAGGCGGCACAGCTCGGCGCTTGGCGGACAGAAGAGTGGACTCTAATCGCGCTGGGATTGATCGGAGGCTGGCCGGGAGCGCTTGTTGCGCGACACCGGTTCCGCCACAAGACGAAAACGTTCGCGTTCAGAATTGCATATTGGCTGAGCGTCGGGTTGAACATCGCCGGGCTGGCTCGGCTGATTGCTCCGTAATCACTCACAATCGGTGGCGCGGGCATTACTCTGATTTCCTGTCGCAACCATCCGTAAGCAGAACAGCCGACGAGAATCCGACGGACCGCAGTTTTGATTCGGTACTGTGAACGGCGCTAGCGACGGCGACTTCAAGCTCTATCTGGCGCTAACGACAACCGGCACAATTGATGCCGCCGGCTTTGCCGATCATCAGGCGAAGATCAGTTAGGAAGGATGAGTTAAGTTGTTGCCAAACCCGCCGACACGGCTTGTTCAATGGGTCGGCTCACTGTAATGGTTTGCGAATGTCGCAACGGCCGCGCGACTAACACGGGGCAAGGCGCCTGCCGCAACACGCGATCGACATTCGATCCGAACAGCGTCAACAAGCCAAATCCCGATCCGTGCGCGCCGAGACAGATCAAATCGATCTCGTGCCGATCAGCGTAGTTCAGGATTTCGCGATAAGGCTGACCTTCTGTCACCGCAGTTTTGATGTTGCACCACAGATGGGCTTCGGGCGGCACAGCCTTTTGCAACCGTCGCGCCGCTTTGTGATAAGGCC
>JBKPPE010000340.1:0-3714 GCA_046733375.1 Acidobacteriota bacterium
TAACTTATGTGGTGACCGCAAAAAATTTGGTTGACGGCGTTTCCGGCTGACCTCTATCATCGGATTCGGGCGTCAATCGCCCTCCCAGCCCCGGCGTCAGGGATCCAAGCTGACCGTACCTTACCAAGCAACTCACAAATCGCAAGGAGCAGATATGAAAGGCGCAAAATGTACCAAATGTGGCTTTGTCGGCTGGGCCGACGCGGAATCCTGCAAGAAGTGTGGAGCCCCCGTCGTCTCACCAGCTACTGATCCCAGTGTCGCTGCCCGCCAGATTGAACTCGCCGCCCAGAATCCCGATGAGAATCAGACATACTACTATCCACCGGACGCAAATCCGTTTCCCGAAGAATTGAAAAACGGCTGGGCGATTAGCTCACTCGTCAGTGGGATTCTCAACTTTCTGTTGCTTGGCATTCTCGTTTTGCCGACCATCGCCGGCATGGTCATTTCCATTGTTGCTTTGAAGAAGATCAAGCGCCAGCCGTTTGAATATGGCGGCAAAGGCATGGCAGTCGGTGGTTTGGTCCTGAACATCATTTCTGCCGTGGCGTTGATTCCCATCCTGCTAATCGCGGCGATCGCGATCCCTAATTTGCTCGCTGCCCGGCGCGCGGCGAATGAAGGCTCGGCTATTAACGCGCTGCGCAACATTCATACGGCTGAGATCACTTACCAATCCACGGCCGGTCGCGGGTACTTTGGCAGCTTGGCCGAACTTGAAGGACAGAATTTAATTAATGCGCAATTGGCCAGCGGCACCCGCAATGGGTACAAGTTCGACGTTGACCCCACTCTGAAGGATTTCGAAGGTCGTCCGGCTTTTGCGGTGGTGGCTGTTCCTGCGGACTATCCGTCCACGGGGAAACGCTCGTTCTTTATCGATGAGACCGGAGTGATCCGTGGCGAGGACAATCACGGCCTGGAAGCTAGCAGAGACGCTCCACCGTTGCGCACCGGCAGCAACTATTCCGACGCCCGTTCGCTGAACCGCGGGCCTTCGAACTCGTCCGACGAGTACTAATCGCACGCCGAATCCATCGTTAGGACGGGCCGCCAATCCTGGGAGATTGGCGGCCTCGTCATTTTGCCTCCCGATCACCAGTACGGTTCGGGCTTTAAGAGTGGCAGGGACGTCCCGCCCAGTGAAATCAGGCGTGGGATGCGCGTGCCACCTCAACTGAACCCAGTACCCGATTATGGCTGGGGCAGACACGCCGCGCCGATTTGTGATATAAACTCGCAAAATCGCAACGCCCTTCGCGTCTGCCGTATTCGGAGGCTGGCTGTGGGTTATCTCCCTGATTACGAAGACGACATCTTCATTAGCTACGCGCACAACGACAACCAGGCGTTGATCGAGGGTCAGCGTGGCTGGATAGACATTTTCCACCAGGCGCTCGAGCGAAAGCTGCAAATGCACCTCGGAGCGAAGCCCTCGATCTGGCGCGACCCGCGGCTTCAGGGCAACGAATACTTCGCCGACACGCTCGTCGATCAGATTCCGAAAGTCGCCATTTTGATCTCGGTCCTTTCGCCCAGTTACATCAACTCGGAATGGTGCCGCCGCGAAATGCAGATGTTCTCGCGCATCGCGACCGACACCGGGGGGATGCGGCTGGGGAACAAGGCACGCATCTTCAAAGTTGAAAAGATCAATGTACCGCTCGATAAGCATCCCGCTGAATTACAAGGGATGACTGGCTACCAGTTTTATTACGTGGATGATCATCGCATCCGCGAACTGTCGGCAGACAGTGGCTCGCATGCGATCGAGTACTGGCAACGCATCGATGATGTGGCGCAAGACATCGCCGCGCTGATGCAGGAGATGAAAGCGCGCGGTTCCGGCACCGCAGACGTCCAGGTATTTCAGACACTTCCGACGCCGGGCGAGACGATCTATCTTGCCGAAACCTCGTTCGACTTGTCGCCGCAACGCGACAACATCAAACGCGAGTTGCAGGAGCGCGGTCACGTTGTGATTCCCGATCGGCCGCTGCCTTTAAATGGGCCGGCCCTTGAAGACGCGGTCCGTCATTATCTCGACACGTCGAAACTTTCCGTTCATTTGATCGGCGCAAACTATGGCGTGATTCCCGAGGCGGCCGATCGGTCCGTCGTCTGCATGCAAAACGATCTCGCCGCCGAACGGAGTAAGGGTAATGGTTTCGCGCGGCTAATCTGGTTGCCCGAAGGTTTGGAAACGCGCGAAGAACGCCAACGGCAATTCATCGAATATCTGACGCACGACACGAATGCTCAGCAGGGTGCCGACGTGCTGCAAACTTCGATTGAGGAGCTGAAGACTTATATTCAGGACAAGTTGCGACCGAAACCGAAGGCAGTCGCGGCCACCGGCAACGGCAACGGTCACAGCAAACACGATGAAGGCCCACTGCGCGTTTACTTAATCTGCGACAAACAGGATTACGACACCATCGCGCCGCTCTCTGATCATCTGTTCGATCAGGGATTTGAAGTGACGCTGCCGCTGTTCGAAGGCGACGAAGCCGAAGTCCGCGAAGATCACAAAGAGAGTCTTTTGATGTGTGACGCAGTCGTGATCTTTTACGGCAGCTCAAGCGAAGGCTGGCTGCGCACCAAGCTGCGCGACCTGCAAAAAATTCCGGGCTACGGACGAACCAAACCGATCCTGGCCCAGGCCATCTACACCGGCCCGCCCGAGAATCCCACGAAGCAACGCTACCGCACGCGCGAGGCGTTGCTGCTGAGAAACTTTGGCAACTTCACGCCCGATGCGATCCAACCATTCATCGAAGAAATCAACAAGGCAAAAAGGTAGAAGCAATGATGAACGAGCGTTTCACTAATCCCTTCCCAGGATTGCGCCCGTTCGAGTCCAACGAAGACCATCTCTTTTTTGGACGCGACGGCCAATCCGATGAGCTACTTCGCCGGCTCCGGCGCAGCCGTTTTCTGGCCGTGTTGGGCACCTCGGGCAGCGGCAAATCGTCGCTGGTCCGTGCCGGCATGTTGCCGTCGCTTTTCGGCGGCTTGATGACGCAAGCAGGTTCCGACTGGCGCGTAGCGCTGTTTCGCCCTGGCCACGACCCGATCGGTCATCTCGCGGAAGCTCTGGCGAGCGAGCAAGTGCTTGGAAGTGACGGCGACGACGCCGCATTGCAGAAAACCATTATTGAAGCGACATTGCGTCGCAGCGCTCTGGGATTAGTAGAGGCCACGCGTCAGGCGCGCATGCCTGGGAATGAAAATCTCCTGGTTGTAGTCGACCAATTTGAAGAAATATTTCGCTTCCGTCGCATGTCGAGACGCGAAGGGCCGGAAGACGAAGCCGCCGCGTTTATCAAGCTCCTGCTTGAAGCAAAGCGGCAAAGCGACGTTCCGGTTTACATCGTCATCACGATGCGTTCGGACTTTCTCGGCGACTGCGCGCAGTTCCGTGATCTGCCCGAAGCCATTAATGATGGCCAGTACCTGATTCCGCGCATGACGCGCGACCAGCGACGCGAAGCCATTACGGGGCCCGTTGCCGTCGGTGGCGGCGAGATTTCAGGCCGCCTGGTAAATCGCCTGCTGAATGATGTAGGCGACAATCCGGATCATCTGCCGATCCTGCAGCACGCATTGATGCGCACCTGGGAACATTGGACGCACAACCGTCGGAATGGCGAGCCGATCGACCTGAACGATTACGAAGCCGTCGGCACGATGACTGAAGCGCTATCGCGC
>JBKPPE010000341.1:0-3492 GCA_046733375.1 Acidobacteriota bacterium
CGGATTGCCTGAGCCGAATCCGGCGAATCCCGATCGCGCGCTCGAGAATGCCGTGGAAAACCTCCAATCGCGTCTCCGCGGAAATATCTTGATGACGATTTCGAATGCGGAAAATCGGCTGCTGCTTTCGACCGGGAACAAATCTGAGTTGGCGCTCGGTTATTGCACGCTGTACGGAGACACCAATGGCGGTCTCGCCGTGATCGGCGACGTCTTGAAGACGGAAGTCTACGAGTTGGCGCGTTTTTACAATCGCGCTCATGAAGTAATTCCCGAATCGATCATTGACAAGCGTCCGTCAGCAGAGCTCGCGCCGGGACAATTCGACGATCAATCGTTGCCGCCGTACGACAAGCTCGATCCAATTCTGAAACTCTATTTCGAGCAGAAGCAATCGCCGGAAGAAATCATCTCGGCGGGCCATGATTCGGCGCTTGTGTATGACATCCTCAATCGCGTCGAGTCGCCGGCGAACGAATTCAAACGACGACAGCTCCCGCCCACGCTGATCATTTCCCGTAATGCGATCGGAATTGGACGCCGCCGTCCCATCACGCACCGGTATCGACGCCTGGCGCAAATGGAAACCGCCGGGACGCACGCATGACACTGGTTGACGGCGATATTCTCGTGCGCCCGTTGGAACTCACCGACGAGGAATCGCTGTTTGCAGCGGTGCGAGAATCCATTCCGGAAGTTTCGCCATGGCTTGCTTGGTGTCACAAAGACTACTCAATCGAAGAAACGCGCGAGTTTCTGCGCTCGAGAGCGGAAAAATCGCAGGGCGACGAGTGGTACAGCTTCGGCATTTTCGATCGAAGGAATGGTGAGGAATTTTTGGGCGGCGTTGGCCTTAACTTCATTAATCGCGTGCATCAATTCGGCAATCTCGGTTATTGGGTGCGCACGAGCGCTGCGGGAAAGGGAATCGCGTCAAAGGCGTCACGCCTCGTGGCGCGATTTGGGTTCGAAGAAATTGGGCTGCATCGGATCGAAATTCTGGCGGCCGTTTCTAACATCGCCAGTCAGCGTGTCGCCGAAAAGATCGGCGCGGTGCGCGAAGGCGTGCTGCGCAAGCGTCTTGTGATTCGTGGTGAGTCGCAGGACGCGGTGATGTTTTCCCTGATCTCAGAGGACTTGCAATCGTAGCCCCGCGCGCGCGAGGATAGATCGTTATGAAGAATAAGCACAAAACTATCGTAGTCTTCGTCTGCGTATTATTGATCGCCTGCACAACTGCGAAAGCGCAGCAGAAACAAACTGACCAGCCGAACCTTTCTCCCGACGAACAAAAGCTGGTGAGTAACCTCATGGCGGCGAAGGAGGCGCCGGCAAAATTGAACGCTGCGGCTGAATTAATCAAAAAGCATCCGAAAACTTCCGTCCGACCGCGAGTTGCCCAAAACATGGCCAGTGAGGTTGCGAACGTGAACGACAACGCGCAAAAGCTGACACTGGCTCAACAACTCGAGACTATTTTCAACGATCCTGCCGAGATAGACATCGTGGCGCCGGTAATCGTGCAGGCGTATGCCGATACAAACCAGCCGGACCAGGCTTTCGCCAAGGGCGCCGAGTTCTTGTCTCGTGCACCCGACGCGGTGAGTTTATTAGTGCAGCTTGCGGCGATTGGCACTGACCAGGCGAAGAAACAGAATGCAAAGTTCATCCCGCAATCGATCCAATACACGACTCACGCGATTGAGTTGATCGAGACGGACAAGAAGCCGGCACACATCGACGACGCGCGGTGGCAAGAGCACAAAACGCAAACCTTGCCCGGGTTGTATCAGACGCGGGCACTGCTGAACTTTGCGAAAGGCGACAAAGCCGAAGCGAAGGCAAACTACCTAAAGGCGTCGCAGCTGAATCCGGTGGATCCTTTTAATTTCATCATGCTGGCGGCGCTGCTCAATGATGAATATCAGGTTGAGGCGAAGCAGTATCAATCCATGCCGGCGGGGACCGCGCGCGATGAGCAATTAAAAAAAGTGCAGGCCGCGCTTGATAGGGTTATTGACGCATACGCACATGCCGTCGCGTTGGCTGAAGGGAGTGCGCCATTGCAGCAGATCCGGCAACAGTACGTGCAGGATCTGGAGAGCTATTACAAATACCGTCACAATGGTTCGACGGAAGGAATGCAACAGTTGATAGACAAGTACAAGGCTCCGGTGAAACCGTGACCAGAATAGCTTGGGCCGTGTGCTACCATCGTCGCGATGTCCGAGCGCCACAGCACACGTGATCTTGCGCGCGAATTTCTCACTTACATTCAAGTCGAAAAAGGTCTCTCGCGAAACACGCTGCAAAACTACGCGCGCGATGTTCGCCGCCTTCAGATTTGGTCAACCGAAAAAGGGAAACAAATCGATCAGTTACAGCGGAAGGATCTGCGCGAATGGATTGCTTCGATGTCGCGCGAAGGGTTGGCGCCTTCGTCCGTCGCGCGCGCGGTCAGCGCGGCGCGGAGCTTCTTCAAGTTCCTGATGCTCGATCGCCACGTGCGACGCGACCCGACAGAGGACATTCACACGCCGCAAAAGAGTTCGCACCTGCCGAAGTTTCTTACGGAAGAAGAGATGGAGCGGCTGCTGCGCGCACCCGACATCAACAAAGACGTCGGCGTGCGCGATCGCGCGATGCTGGAGTTGATGTACGCCGCCGGCTTGCGTGTTTCTGAGTTGTGCGGGCTGAAAGTCGCCGACGTCGATCTTGATGGCGCGATCGTAAGTTGCTTTGGTAAAGGCAGCAAACAACGACGCATTCCCATTGGAAAGAGCGCGGTGCATTGGCTCCAGCGCTACATCGCCGTGCGCCACCGCCTTGGCAGCAACCACCCAGTTCTGTTTTTGCATCGTGGTCGCGCGCTGAACCGTCAGTTAGCATGGAGCATCATCAAAGCGCACGCCGCCAAGGCTGAGGTCCCCAACATTTCCCCGCACACGCTGCGTCACAGTTTTGGGACTCACTTGATGCAACGTGGGGCGGACTCGCGTTCGGTGCAGGCACTGCTCGGCCACAGCGACATCTCGACGACCGAGATTTACACCCACATCACCGATATGCACATGCGCAAGGCATACGATCGATTTCATCCGAGGGCGAAGGTAGCGGCGAAAGGGGGCAAGTAAAGAATAAGAACGATTTTCCATTTGTCATTTCTCATTTTTCATTTGCGCTGTGGTCCAGAGCGATCGCAAGCCTCGCTGTGACCGACACGCGTGGAGGTAATGGGAAAATGATAGATGTCAAATGATAAATGGAAAATAGCTTGGAAACTGCATGGGAACTAGCCCCACAATCGAAGTCACTCGCACCTATCTCGAGATGCGCGATCCTGCGCAACTTCGTCGCGCGAAGCTGGATGATCGATTAATCACAATCGAGCGTCAGCGCGATTGCTCGGTTGAGTTATTTCGCTTTCTCTACGTCGAAGTCGGCAAGAACTATCATTGGGTTGACCGCCTTGCCTGGACGGATAATGACATT
>JBKPPE010000342.1:0-4825 GCA_046733375.1 Acidobacteriota bacterium
GTTAACGCACAGACGGAGATTTATCTGACGGGTATAACGGTCGCTGTCTACCAATCATAGTCAAGCGATGAAGGCAAAGACCCGCATCCGCGGCGCTTCAATTGATATTGGATAACGCAAAAGGGGAAAGATGAAAGCAGCTATTCTGAAAATCGTAACGCGTGAAGAGCCAACCCGGAATCGTGTGCCGGCTACAATCGAGGACCGGTTCCCGCTTCCAATTAACGCGGTCGCAGGAGAGAAGAGACGCGCCGGCAGGGGTCGTCATCTCGACGTAGACGCAGTTCTCGCGCGTTCACTGCCGGCCGTGGTAAGCGAATGATTGTTTGAAGTGATAAGGCAGGCGCAAAGAATTAGCGCACTTCGAACCGCGGATCGTCTCCGAAATAATCGTCACTTCCTAATCAAATAATGGGTGCTTCGTCAAAGGCGATGCGACTTCTCCCGCGTTTCGCGCGACGTATTCGTCGCGTCGAATTAGACCGGCAAGCTCGACGGCTTCCTGGATCGTCATTAGATCACCACCCGAGATGCCGGCGGACTTGACTCCGCTGGACCTCAGTTCCCAATCTTCACGGCCCTCATACTTTTGCCGATTGAATATCTCTACGGCCTCGTAACCGCTAACCGTGGTGAACGAGAGGAGGAGCATCTCAGTCCCGTGGCGCTCTTTGGTTGTGTTCTCTATCGCCGCGCGAATAGTTCTCCTCGTTAGGCCAGGGTCCTCCGGCGAAGCAGATGTGAATCGTTGATGGGTGCGAGAAGTCCATTGTAGTTCGTAAAGCTTGCTACGATATTCGGCCAGCGCTGCCAGGTACTGTTTGCAAAGCTCAATGATATTTTCACGGGACGCCCTCTTCAGAGCGGTCCTGGCGTGATTAACCTTTTCCTCGAATTGTGGATAAACCATAAGTGCTCCCGCGTTATTCTGCCGTCGTATCTTTCTCGTCCTGGGCGTTTCCCTTTTTACCGTCGGAACCCTCTCTGAGAAAAAGCGGAGTGTTAGGCTCCTGATGGAGCAGGTTCCGGACTGGTGTCTTTTCTTCGCAGTTAAGTGCGTTCACATTTGTGCGTTGGTCTGGATTCAAACAAATCGCCTCCGTTTGCGTTGCCATCTGATCAATGCCCCACCGGGATTCTTTGAAAACGCGCCTTGCCTTCGGCGTCCTCCCAGGAAATATCGAGCACGTATGGATTGAATGTGCCGGCGATGCTTGTTAGCTGAGTCATTTGATCGCGCTCGTCGCTCGCCGGCTTGCCATCAATCCAGGTGCGGTGAGACATCACTGCCGTCTGGTGCGGAAGCATGAGCTTTATCGCGTCGAACCGTATGTGAGCCTGGGAATAACCGTGGTTCAGAGCCGTACTCGCTTTTAGAAAGATCGTTAGAACCTCGACGGATTTGAGTGTCTTTTCGGTCGCGTTAGTCAGCTCCAGGAGGACTCTTGGTTTGGTTTCGAGAAATCTTGCGGTAAGAGTTTTCTGAGGTGTGTTATTCATGGTTCGTTAAATTCTTTTCTGAAGCATTGGCTCCGTTTCAAGGTCAACCGGCAAGTGCGTCTGCTCGAGCAGACGAGTGAGCAGGTGTCTTAATTGATTGAAGTTATCCGGGCGCGTGAGATGCATATTGTGGCCGACGGTAACTTCATCACCCTCGCTGATTCCACTGCCACAAAAAATCACTACGGGCACGTTGCCTCCCATTTGTATGCCCGCGCGGATGCGCGTCGCGGCCATGGCAATCTCGTTCGGGGACCCAGCCAGGCTCACGAGAATCAAATCGGGACTTTTTACTCGCGCGCTATCCAGCGCCTCATGCTCGTTTCGGGCGAGCGACACGCGATACCCGTCTGCCGTGAGCAGCTTCTCCATGCCGTCGCGAATTTCGTGAACATCCTCGACTACCAATATGAGCGGGCTTGTACCGTTATTTTTGGACATCAAAAAATCTCTCGTTCGTTGCTGGTCCTCGCATATGCGAGTGTTTCAGAATGATGTGCCCTGAGTGTCTGCAGATTGGCCAGGTTGACCCGTTTGATCGTTTTCACCAAACCGAGAAACTGCATCACTCGAATGCCCCACCAGTTGAGATCGATTTCGTACCAGGCGAGTCCGTGTCTCGCGGAAGTGGGGTGAGCGTGATGGTTGTTGTGCCAACCTTCGCCAAACGTCAGCAGCGCGACCCACCAATTGTTTCTTGAATCATCGTGCGTAACGAAACGGCGTCTGCCCCACATGTGCGTTGCTGAGTTGACCAGCCAGGTCGCATGTAAATTGAACGTAACTCGAAAGAAAATACCCCACATCAGATATGGCCAACCGCCGAACATGAGCAAGGCGACACCCAGTAGGACCAACGGCACCCAGTACACGCGGTTGAGCCATAAATGAAATCTGTCCTTCGTCATGTCCGGCGCATAGCGTTCTTTAACCGAACTGTCATACTGCTGTGCGGTGCCCTTCAAGATCCACCCCATATGTGCCCACCACCCGCCATCGCGCGGCGTGTGTGGATCACCCGGCGCGTCTGTATGCGCGTGATGAATGCGGTGCGTCACCACCCAGTTGATTGGGCCGCCTTCGAACGCGAGCGTGCCGCACACGCTTAAGAAATATTCGACCAGCTTTGGTGTCTTGTACCCGCGATGCGTCAACAATCGGTGATAACCCATACCGACGCCCAGGCTGGCGGTAATCCACCAAAGCACGACCGCAACTACCAGAGCTTGCCATCTAAACATAAAGAGCGCTGCAATCGCGCCAAGATGAAACAGCCCCATGAAAATGGCGGTGTCCCAGTTGATACCCTTCACTCGTTTCTTGATCACTTGTTCGTTATACATATCCGACTGTCAGTTCCTTGCTATTTACAGCCCTTCCCTCTCTTTGCTGGCATGGGTTAGGGCGAACGTTTCATGCAAGTTCAACAATACGGCCGAAACTTCTTGCTGTCCGTGCGACAACACACATAGAAAGACTTGTTTTCGGCTCCGAATCAGCTATTTCACAGTCTATAAGCGGTCTAACGCACAGACCGCGCAGCGTTCTTTGGCTAGTGTTGTGTTGCCCGGTTTCAGAAATGCGCGGAATGAAGCGATGTTTCGCCGTACATATCAGTTGATGTTCAAGAAATGGTCGCAGGAAGGCATGACGAAGTAGTGCCTGAAGTAATCGTATGACCACTATAAACTCCGAACAATTCGAAAAGATTTGTGACTTTGTATGGAATGATCGCGCCGCGATACTGCGAGGACGTGGCAGCTTGAGCGGCGAGGCCACGCTGGTGCGAGCCGTGTTCTGGCGTCTCTGCAAGGCAGGGATTAGGACTAAAGGTTGCGCCGACAACGATGGTTCAAAGCCTGCGCTCGACGCCTATCAGTTGATCGTGAGCCGCATGTTGACGATGAACGCTCAACCCGCGTTTGACTCGGAGCCAATCCTGAAAGGGCTCGTAGAGCGCTATCAACAGGAAGCCGCGAGCAAAAACTAGAAACAGTTAAGCAAAATGGGTTTAACACGAAGTCTCTGCTGTCGTCGTCTTTCCTTTTACCAACGCAGCACCCCGCCCCGCATTGCGGCAAAGATTTCCTGGCAGGTTCTCACGACGAAAAAGCAGCAGGCGAAGACTAAGCATTCGATCAGAGGTCGCATACTTTATTCCTCGTGACATTGCTGGTTTGGCGGGTGCTGCTGTTTTTTCCCGTCACGCTTGAGGCAGATGAGGTCAGGCTTTAGGCACCCTATGAGAATATATTGTAACCACTGTGGAAGGCTCGCGCGCTTCTGGGAGATAAAATGCGCCTATTGCCATCGAGCGACGATCACATGGCGTCATTTCATAATTCTGTCCGTCATTGTAATGGCCGCCGGCCTATTCCTGTTCAAGACGCTCTAACCCACTTGAAGAAGATATGACCTTGGCGGGATGCCTTTTCCCAATTAACAACCGTAGGAATTTGTCAGGCTACCTGGCGTAAGAATCGAGGAAGCCACAATTCGAGCAGCGGTAGGTGACGGTCCTCACTTTTCGTTTGTGATTATCTACCGCTCCGACCACGCCGCTGTCTGCGGCTGAATCTTCGACCCACATGCTTGGAATGGCGCCTTTGTAGTTGAGATCCACGACAAGTCCTTCTTGCATTTGACCATTACACTTTGAGCAATTAAGAGCTAATGCCATAAAACGCATCTCCTTTGTCTTTCGCTCCTAGTGTTACTGGATTTTCGGGTGTTGTCTGTGCGTTTGACCACATAATGTCGAATCGCGTCGGCTGTAAGAGCTGGAGCTCTTAGTTGCGTTCGCATACAGATCCTAGACCGGCAGAGCCGGAAGTGACTGTTTGCGAGTGTTACCGTGTCTTTCAAAAACCGATCGATTGCCCAGATAGCTATCTGCTTCTTTCCCCGCCTCGGCTTTGTGTGTTAGCGCACAGACCCACATTCTTTCGAGTGTTATAAGCTCACTTAGCTCTGCTTTAGAAATTACCTATCGACATTGGGGATCGGGCCAGCAACCTTCTTCTTGAGCCGCCTGTTAGTTTCCCGACAGGGCTGTAGCGAGAGGACTCTATCTCCGCGTCCAGGCACCCACCTTACAAACTAAGATCTCTGGTGCAGTTAAATACTTCGGTGACGTGTCTTTGGAAAACTTGGTAACAGCTATTGAAACTGAAAGGGAAGGATGAATAGATCAAAACATATCTTGTCAGTGCTTATTTTGTTCGCGCTCGGCTTAATCGGCATGAGCGCACAGGCTCAACGACGGCCCAACGGCACTACGGAGCGTCAGGTCAGCGTCATACTCCAACGACTGGAGCAAAGCTCC
>JBKPPE010000343.1:0-4658 GCA_046733375.1 Acidobacteriota bacterium
CCACCAGCGAAGAGCTTCAGGAGCTTTTTGCTCAGGCCGGTACGGTTGAATCAGCCAGCGTGGTTGAAGACCGCATGACCGGGCGTTCGAGAGGCTTCGCGTTCGTCGATATGGCTACCAAGGAAGAAGCGGCTTCGGCTATTGAGCAGTTCGATGGCAAGGAAATCGGTGGCCGTGCGTTGAAGGTGAACGAGGCCAAGCCGCGTGAGAATCGCAGCGGGGGTGGGCGCGGCTTTGGCGGAAATCGCGGCGGCTACGGCGGCGATCGCAATGGCGGCGGTCGTGGCGGAAATTACGGTGGTAATCGCAGGTGGTAATAATTAGAGTAGGGGGCAAAAGCGAAGAGATTCTCTCTCAACGCGTATTACTCTTCCCCCTTTGACGTTTACACTGGCTCTAATAGTCAGAAGGAGATCCTATTTGGCAAAAGATGATTTGATCCCCGCTGCCGGAACTATTATTGATAAGCAGCCTAACGCGTTCTTTAAAGTGCAGCTCGATAACAGTGAGCATGTCGTTTTGGCGGCGATCTCAGGTAAGATGCGCAAGCATCGCATTCGCATTCTCGTCGGCGATCGTGTTAGCGTCGAGATGTCCCCCTATGATTTGACGCGAGGCCGCATCACCTACCGTTTCAAATGAGCAAAAGGTAGGGTCTCGTGCCCCGAATGTTATAAGCGTACCGACTTTAGTCGGGTCTTTTCGCTAAAGTGACCAAGTCCAACTCAAGCGTTGGTAATCAACCCCCCTCTTGAAACTTTTGCAGTTGTAGTTCGTTTCTGGCATCAACAAAATGAAGATTCTTCTAGTTAATCCGGAATTCCCCGACACGTATTGGAGCTTTCGTCACGCACTGCCGTTCGAGGGCAAACGCTGCGCGTTTCCGCCGCTGGGATTGTTGACGGTTTCCGCGCTGCTACCGCCAACCTGGGAGAAGCGTCTCGTCGATCTGAACATCCAGAAGCTGAAGGATTCGGACCTTGAATGGGCCGACATGGTCTTCGCCACAGCGATGTTGGTGCAGAAGGAATCGCTAAGAGAGGTCGTGAAACTGGCCAAGGCGCGCGGCAAGCGCGTCGTGCTCGGCGGGCCGTACGTCACGAGCACGATCGAAGAATTGCCTCACGCCGATCACATTTTTCGCGGTGAAGCCGAACAGACACTTCCGGAGTTTGTCGCTGACCTCGCGCGCGGCGAAACCAAGCAGATCTATCAGGCGGCCGAACGACCGGCGCTCGCAACGACGCCGATCGCCGATTTTGGGCTCGCGAATATGAAGCGTTACAGCGCGATGTCGGTCCAGTATTCACGCGGCTGTCCTTTCTCGTGCGAGTTCTGCGACATCATTGAAATTTACGGAAGAGTTCCGCGCACCAAGAGTAACCAACAAATGCTCGCGGAGTTCGATGCGCTGAAAGCTCTCGGCTGGCGCGGCACTGTCTTCATCGTCGACGACAATTTCATCGGCAACAAGAAGAACGTGCGGCTATTGCTGCCCGACCTCGCGCGTTGGCAGAAGGAGAACGGCTATCCGTTCGAGCTACTGACCGAGTCCAGCGTCAATCTGGCCGATGACGAACCGCTGCTCGCAAACATGCGCGAGGCGGGCTTCAATCGCGTCTTCCTCGGAATTGAAACTCCGGTTGAGGAAAGCCTGCACGAGGCGCAGAAGTCGCAAAACCGCGGTAACCTCGTCGAAGCTGTCCGCACCATTCAACGGCACGGCATCGAGGTAATGGCCGGGTTCATCGTCGGCTTCGACAACGATCCCGTGGACATCTTCGAACGGCAGATCGATTTCATTCGCCGCAGCGCAATTCCGCTCGCGATGGTCGGTTTGTTAAATGCGCTTCCAGATACACAACTGTGGAAGCGACTCGAGCGCGAGGGCAGGCTGTTGGGCGAAGATGCCACAGGCAACAACACGGTCTGCACTTTCAACTTCAAAACGCGCATGGACCCGGCGTTTCTGGTACGTGGGTATCAGCGAATCATGCGCACGATTTATGGTCCGCGCGAGTACTATGAACGTGTGCTCGACTCCCTGCGCCGCACCCGAAATCATTCTGTCGAGCCACGCGTATATAGCCCAATTGCCGGCATGACTGCGCTGGCGAGAATCCTGCTCAAGCTGGGAATCATCGATCGCGAGCGAAAAGAATTCTGGCGCTTCTTTGTTCGGGCCATCATCAAACACCGCAAACAATTCGCCGACTCACTGCGATTGGCGGCCGTCGGCTACCACTTCCGCAAATTGAGCGAAGCTTACGGCGAAAACTAAGTCTCGCCCAAAAAAACCTCACGTCTTCGTAAAGGAGAAGGGATGGGTTTGCGATTTCCCACCAACCGGTCTATCGCGGCCAAAGATTCTTGATTCGATCTTCGAGAAAATGGAATGGTACATAGTCAGCATCGCGACCGGCCTTCCGCAATTCTTCGACCATGCGCATGGCACCGTCCGCGTTGAAGCTGTGCACCATAATCGTGGCTGACCGTTGAAGCTCAGGATGCGCGGCCAGGAAGTGCGCGATCGCAAACCCGGTCCGCTCGTCGTCATTGGTGGTGGATCCGTAATGCTCAGGCTTCAGGTCATGATCGAGAAAGATCGAATCGTAGGTTCGGGCTTTTAGAAGTTCTTTCGCTTCCGGCACTTCACAGACGATGTCCAGGTGGTCACACTTAAACCGCTTCGTGAACCAATCACAGCGGCGCTCGTCGTCCTCAAGCAAGAAAATGCGAACGGGATTCCGTTCGCCGTGACTTTTTGTTATGCCGAGCTTCGTTCCCAGGCGTGTTAAGAATCCCATATCAAAAGATTATTGTGCGTATTTCATTAGCAGTCCGTCACCGCCGACGGCCCAGCCCTCTTTCTTATTTATGAATAAAGCGTACAGGTTCTGACGGGTGCCGCTTTCCTGTTCGAGCCATGTATGGCCACCGTCGCCGGATCTCAGGATGACACCGCTGCGCCCAACGACCCAGACGTTGTCTTCCGACACAAATTGCACACTAAGCAAAGTCGCGCGCGCGGGCGAATTGATCTTGAACCATGTTTGACCGGCGTCCCGGGTGATGAGAATGGTTCCGCGTTCCCCGACCGCAATTCCCTGTTTACTGTTGCGAAAGTCGACATGATAAAGCGTTTCAGTAACGCCGGACACCTGCCGTGTCCACGTCTCGCCGGCGTCCTCGCTGTGCAAGATCGCCCCGCCCGCACCCACGATCCAGCCGCGTTCATCGTCGACAAAATCAATGTGGATTAATTCCTGCTTCGTTCCGGCTTCCAACACCTGCCAGGTCGTACCGCTGTCACGAGTAATCGCGAGGAGGCTGCCAATCACTGTGTCACCTCGCGCCAATGACCCCACGACCCATCCTTTCTTCTTGCCGTTGAACCGCAAACTGTATAGTTCTACCGTCGCCCCGCGCACCGCGGTGGGTGAAATCTTGTAGGACTCCTGCCACGAGTGACCACCGTCGCCGCTGCGAAAAATCATATCGCCCGCCAGCGCGAACCCGACTTCCTTGTTTGCGAAATAGATGTCATTGATAGCGTGGCGTTTCGTGTCGATGGGTTGTTCGACCCAGGATGCGCCGCCGTCTTCAGTGTGCGTGAGAAAGCCTTCGTCGCCACCGATCCAGCCGCGTTTTGAGTCCGAAAAGTAAACGGTGTTCAAATCACGGCCACTCGAAGTGACGCGCATGGCACTCCACGCGCTCTGCGCGCCTGCAATGACTGAAGCGAGGAAAAGCAGACCAGTGAAAGCCAGGATTGAAATTATTCGTGTAATCAATTTCACGACACCGAGTGTTGCACAAAACGTGGCTCGGGCAAAACCAAGTCACAGCGCGCGCAATCGCGGACTGCGCCACGTAACGATCACGACAAAGATACTAATGATTACCCCTCCGACAGCAAGCGTGTGCGGCGCACCGAAGCGGTGAGATGCGGCCCCAGCGATTAAATTACCAATCGGCATTGCCCCAATAAACGAAAGCATGAACATGCTCATCACACGACCCCGCATCTCGTCGCTGACCAGTTTCTGCAAGAGTGTGTTCGTGACTGCGACGGAGCAGACAATCCCGAATCCCAGCGCGAACAGAAAGGCGATCGAAGCCCAAACATGCGTCGACAACGAAAATCCAATGAGGCAGAGCGCGAACCCCAAATCACCACCAAGCACAAACCACCCTTTGCGACGAAAATCGCCGAGATAAGCCAAGAACAACGCCCCGAATAAGGCGCCCGCCCCCGCCATACCCATTAATAACGCGAGACCGGTTTCGCCCAAATGCAACACATCGCGCGCAAAAACCGGGGCCATCGCAATGTAAGGCGCGCCAAATAGACTGGTCACGGCGCAGATGAGCAGCAACATTGAAATCCGTCGCGTGCCTGCTACATACCGAAAGCCCTCGCGCAGGTTCTCGAAAAATTTGCCGCGCGCTGACTCTTCCACCGCCTTTCGCGGATTCAACGTCTCGTCGTAACGCACCATCGCCAGACCTGTGACGACGGCGGCGAATGAAATTCCGTTAGCGAAGAAGCATCCCGCGAGACCGAACACCTTGAACCCAATGCCGGCGGCCACGGGACCGAGTGCCCGCGCCAATTGAAACTGAGTAGAGTTCAATGCGATCGCATTGGCGAGGTC
>JBKPPE010000344.1:0-4172 GCA_046733375.1 Acidobacteriota bacterium
GCGGCGCTTGCACAACGAAGCTCTCGAGTTTCTTGGCGATTCCGTGCTGGGATTACTCGTCGCCGATTACCTATTTCGCGCTTATCCGCGTGCGACCGAAGGCGAACTGTCGCGCATGAAGCATCGTTTGGTGAGCGCCCCCACGCTGGCCAAAGCTTCCACCGAACTTGGCCTCGGCGATTTTGTGCGCTTCGGACGTGGCGAAGAAAAGAGCGGCGGCCGCCGCAAAGCTGCGTTGCTTGCCGACGTTTTCGAAGCGGTAATCGGTGCGATCTTTGTCGACGGTGGTTTGTCCGCCGCGACAGAATTCGTTGAGCTGACGCTTGGCGAAGAACTGCGTCAGGCTGATCCGGTTGCAGCGGCGGCGGCGGATCCCAAGACAATGTTACAGGAGCGTCTGCAGGCCAACCACGACCCGGCGCCGCAGTACACGGTAATCGAAACTCTGGGGCCGCCCCACCACCGTACGTTTCACGTCGAACTGAAGTGGAACGGCGGTACGGCGCGCGGCGAAGGTCGCACAATCAAAGCGGCCGAAGCTGCTGCCGCTCAACTGGCGCTTCAGCAAATGAATCAAACTGAGGTCGTTTCATGAGAAGGATTTAAGTTTTCCAGGGTCGGGAGCTTGCGCAACATCCCGGCAACCTCTACGATGATTTCAATGCGTGCTGTAACCACCGAAAAGAAAACGACTGACAAGCCCGACACGTTCACCGCGCGGGAAACCAGTCCGAACGGGCGCGAACGTGCGGCCGCGAAAGACAAGGAGACTGAGCAGCTCGGGCCGCGCAAGACGATTATTCGTGAGTACTTCGAGTCAGCGGTGGTCACCGTAATTATGGCGCTGTTCGGAATGACCTTCATCGTTCAGGCCGTTAAAGTGCCGACCGGTTCAATGCAGAACACCATCACCGTTGGCGATCACCTGCTCGTAAACAAATTCCTTTTTGCTCCCGGGCCCCGTTTTCCGCTCTTGCCGCAGCGGGAGATTCGGCGTGGTGACATCATCGTTTTCAAATATCCCGGGAATCCCAATAATCCCACGCGTGATCAGCAGGAAGACAACATCCCGTTTAAGGTCAATTACGTCAAGCGCGTGATCGGCCTTCCCGGCGACACCGTCGAGATCAAGGGGCTGCAGGTTTTGGTCAACGGCCAGCCGCTGCCCGAACATGTCATCGTCGCGCGCAATGTAAACGAGAAAGCGCCCCTGGAAATCATCGAAGACACTCCACGCACAGGAAACGAAAAATACGACGTATATTACTTCGAAGATACGGTCGACGCCGCGCGGAATGGCGAGCGCGCCGGCATCAGCCCGGATTTTCACTTTGCGGTTAATGGCAAGCCCGCCAAGGTTCCCGACAATTCGTACTTCGTGATGGGTGATGATCGCGACAACAGTCTGGACAGCCGCGCCTGGGGATTTGTGCCGCGCGATCTGATCATTGGGCGCGCGATGTTTGTCTATTGGTCATATGATGACACCCAATCATTGGCCGGTCCCATCGATTTCCTCAGTAACACTCGTTGGCGTCGCACCGGCACGATGGTGAGATAGTTCTAAGGACGAACTGACAAAGGACTGAGATAAAAGGACTGAGTACTGAGAATGTTCTCTTATCTCAGTCCTCAGTCCTTAGTCCTTAGTGTTCGTTTAATCCCTCCAGCCCCTGACGTGGATCGATGCAGCATCGTTCTCTTTCGGTTCAAAAAATCTCCAGACATTGCGATAAATACAATTTGCCGGTGTTGGCATGAGCTTTGCCCTTCGATTCTGAAGACGGAGTAACAGCGTTCAAGGAAAGGATGGTTTAAGACGTTATGCTTTGGACGATTCTATTGGTTTTGTTGGTGCTGTGGCTGCTGGGTTTCATCGGCGGCGTGGGCGGCAATTTGATTCACTTGCTTTTGCTAGTTGCTTTGGTGGTTCTGGTCCTTCAGTTGATTACGGGTAGACGGGCCGTCGTCTGACGCAGAATTGACGGAGCGCGTCAACAACTTCTAAGGAGTTGACGATATGCGTTATGAGGGCGAACTGAAGGGCAAAGCTAAGCAAGTCAAAGGCACAGTGAAAGAGGGTCTTGGTAAGGCCACCGGCGATCGCGCGATGCATGACGAAGGCGAGCGCGAGCGCCGGGCAGGGAAGTTACAGGAGCGAGTAAGTCATGCTCGCCGGGTCTTGGGCGAGACCGTCGAAGACCTCGGCGATCAGATCGCCAGCGGTTAGCCGCTGGCGATTTTTCTTTTCGGATAATTCTTTGGCACTTATGAAAGGGGTAAAGGAATGAAATTGAGGACTCTGGCGTTTTGTGCGGCGCTCATTATTGCGGCAGTGGGCATCAGCGCATGCGAGAATACGAACAGCAACACAAACGCCAACGCTAACAGGAATGCAAATGCGGCCACCCCTCAGGCCACCGCGACAGCTTCACCGGAAAAGACGCGTGGCAACTATACTGAAAAGGAAGCCCAGGAAGAACGCGAACGAGCGAAAGGAAACCAGGAGACGATTGGTGACACGCTCGATGACGCCTGGATTCACACAAAGATTGTTGCCAAGCTGATCGCAAATTCCACGACGCCTGAGCGAAAGATTAACGTTGACGTGGTGAAGAACGTTGTTACTTTGCGCGGTACGGTGGATACGGCTGAAGAAAAAGCTGCTGCCGAGAAAACCGCGAAAGACACTGATGGCGTGACCAAAGTCGTAAATCAATTGAAGGTTGCGCCGGCCGCAAAGGCGACGCCGAAACAATCAGGCAAGACAAAAACCTAATTAATAGTTGGTGGTTTCGAATTCGGTGATTTGACCGAGTGGCTGCGCGCCGCTCGGTCATCCGGATGATAACCGTTTAGAGGCGGGCTACTGCCCGCCCTTTGCTTGGGAGAGATGGCGGGCCCGGAGGCCGCTCTAAACGATGAAGCGAAAAGCATCAGATCTTCACGGCAACGCGCCGGACAACTCACCGGTGGCGCTGCTTCTGATTGACGTCATTAACGACTTTGAATTCCCTGGCGGCGCGAGACTATCGCGGCATGCCCTGCCCGCCGCCAAACGGATTGCGGCCCTGAAAGATCGTTGCCGCGAAGCCGGCATTCCCGCCATCTACGTCAACGACAACTTTGGCAAGTGGCGTTCAGATTTTAAAAAGTTGATTACGCACTGCCTCAAGGACAAGGTGCGCGGTCAAAAGGTCGTCGAGGTTCTCAAGCCCAGGCGTCACGACTACTTTGTATTGAAGGCCAAGCATTCCGCCTTTTACTCGACCACGCTGGATTTACTCTTGCAGTATTTGGGCGTTGAGACCTTGATACTCACCGGTTTTACTGGCGATATCTGCATTCTCTTCACGGCCAACGACGCCTACATCCGTGATTATCGCCTGGTGATTCCCTCCGATTGTGTGGTTTCGGAGGACAATACAGAAAATCAAAGGGCGCTTAAATATATGCAGCGCGTCGTTGATGCTGATATCACTCGATCCGCTCAGCTTGACCTAACTTTGCTTGCCAAAGGCCAATAAGCGCATTGAGCTAACCCGCCGTCGTTTCACCGCCCAACAGCGTCAGCACTTCACCGGTGACGTAACTGGAATCAACATCCGAAGCGAAGTAGACGTACGCGGGCGCAATCTCTTCTGGCTGCGCGGGACGTTTCATCGGCGTGTCCGCGCCGAATTCCGCAACTTCTTTTCCATCTTTGTCCGACGGATTTAGTGGCGTCCACACGGGACCAGGCGCCACACAGTTAACGCGAATGCCTTTCTCGACCAGGTTTTGCGCCAGCGATTTTGTGAAGGCGTGAATCGCGCCCTTCGTCGCGGCGTAATCGAGTAAGTGCTTGCTGCCTTCCAGCCCGGTGATTGAGCCCGTATTGATTATCGCGCTGCGTTTTTTCATGTGCGGGAGCGCGGCTTTGACCATGTGAAAGTACCCGTAGATGTTCGTGCGAAACGTGCGGTCCCAGTCTTCTTCAGTGATTTCATCGATCGATTCTTTGCTGTCTTGATACGCCGCGTTATTCACCAGAATGTCGAGACGTTCGAAATTGTTGAGCGTGGTATCGACCGCTTTCTGACAAGCGCTTGGTTCGCGCACATCTGTTTGCATCATCAAGGCACGCCGCCCCTCGCTTTCGATTGCTTCTTTGGTTTCGCGCGCGTCGCTGG
>JBKPPE010000345.1:0-8937 GCA_046733375.1 Acidobacteriota bacterium
CGGGCTCCTTCTATTCCGCGGATACACCCGACAGCGTATGGACCGCGCTGTGCAAGAAACTTATCCCGCTCGTTCTGGATAACAATGTGATCGAAGCCCAGCGATTCTTCAAGCGCTTGCGCGAAGTACCTGGCGAGCCGTTCGCCAAAGCCGGATTGGAAGGGGCTCTCTGGGATGCCTACGCCTTGCAGCTCAATATTCCACTTCATCGACTGCTGGGCATCGCCGCGCGACTGGTCCCTTCAGGTGTGGCAATCGGAATCTATGATCAAGTTGAGGCATTGCTTGAGCGCGTCGAGCGCTACGTTGGCGAAGGATATCGCCACGTCAAAATCAAGATTCAACCAGGGTGGGACGAAGAACCTGTCGTCGCCGTGCGCGAGAGATTCCCTGATGTTTCACTGATGGTTGATGCAAATGGATCCTACAGTATCAATGACGCGCCTGTCTTTCGTCGGCTGGACTCTTGCGGTTTGACAATGATCGAGCAGCCGCTTGCTCGTGAGGCTTATTCTGAGGCCGCCGAACTACAAAGAGAACTGCGCACCCCGCTTTGTGCGGATGAATCGGCTGAATCGCTCGATGCGCTCGAGCGACTACTTGCGCTTCAGGCGGCGCGCATCATTAACATCAAGATCCAGCGCGTAGGCGGTTTGAGCGAGTCGTTGCATATGCTTGCTCGCGCTCGGGCAGCGGGACTTGGCTGCTGGGTTGGAACAATGCCCGAACTCGGGATCGCTTCAGCCCAAGGACTTCATCTGGCCGCCCATGATGATTTTACTTTTCCGACAGACATTGAAGCCTCTGTGCGTTGGTACGTTGACGACATAATCGAACCTGCCATTGCGATTGATCGGGAGGGGTTCATACATTTACCGGGCGGAGCAGGGACTGGGTTTCAAGTCAATCGCCGCAAGGTTGAGCGATACACAATTGCCATGGAAGAGTTCAGGGTATAGGCCGACGTTAGCTGGATCACGTTAGATAATTTTCCGCGCCCTGTAGGGGCGCAATACATCGCAGTTTCTATCGACGAAGCGATCTGTTCTTCGCGGGCTAAAGCCCGCGCTGAAATTCAAGGACGTGATCCCGGGGTTACGCTGTGCTCGCTCACCCCGGGCTAAATTCTGTCGCCGCTTCGCGGCTCATTGCAGCACAAGTGTTAGGGGAAAAGTGTCATGAGTCATAACACACAAAAACATTCTCACTTTCATGATTGGGTTTTTCAATTTGTTATGACGGTGGCACTTCTACTTCTCGCCGTGGAGCTTGCCTCGGCACAAGTCTCGTCTGACAGCGCACGTGTGTGGGAAGGACCACTGGTGCTCCCCACGTACGAACTTGGGCCGCCCAACCCACATCCCGCACTGCTCGATTGGCAACGGCGCAAGTGGCGGCCCGTCTACCCGTATCCGTTCCTCGATTCCTTGACAAACAAGCGCACCGACAAGACCTACAAGGCCGTCTATTTGGAGAACGAATACCTGCGGGTGACTGTCTTGCCGGAGTTAGGCGGTCACCTCTACAAGATCTTCGATAAGACGACAAACCGCGACGTGCTGTATTCGAACCCGGTGATGAAGTATGCGATGGTGGCGCTACGCGGCGCCTGGGTCTCTGGCGGCATCGAGTGGAACTTTCCGGATGGGCACACGCTCACGACCGCGTCCCCAGTCGATTACACGACGCGAATGGAGGCGGATGGCAGCGCAGCGGTCGCTGTCGGTGATACCGAGCGCGTGCAGGGCATGCAGTGGCAAGTGATTATCAGGCTTCGTCCCGGGCGAAGAGATGTCGAAACGGAAGTGACGCTCAACAATCGCCGCTTGGTTCCGGGTCGTTACTGGTACTGGTCGACGGCAGGGGCCCCGGCCACCGCAGATACGCGTTTCATCTACCCGATGCGCGAAGCCTACCCGCACGCCTTCTGGCCGGTGTTCTCGTTTCCTAAAGAGAAGGGAATTGACGTAAGCAAGTTCAGCGAGGTTCCGAATTTCCTCTCGCTCTTTGCGCGCGACTCGAAACGCGATTTCTTCGGCGTCTACTATGAAAAATCCGACTGGGGCATCGTTCATGTGGCCGACCACCGCGAGATGGCCGGCAAAAAGACCTGGACCTGGGGCACCGACGAGAACGGCAACATCTGGATTGATAAATTAACTGATGGTGGCGGGCAATACGTCGAGTTTCAGGGCGGCCGATTCGAGACGCAGCTGGAGCACGAGTTCATCACACCGCACCGAGTCGAGCACTTCATCGAACACTGGTTTCCGGTGAACCGCCTCGGTGGCGGCTGGGACGAGGCGACACGCGATATGGCCGTGCGTGTTACGTACAAAGACAATCAAGCTGTCATCACTGCCAATGCCAACGCGCGTTTTCAGACTGCCGAATTCGTGGTGGACTTATGTCCTTCGGGATCCTCAGCCCCCAACAGGATTGATGCAAAATGTAAACACATCGAGCGCGTAGACCTTGACCCGGCTGAACCCTTCACGCGTTCAGTCTCGCTGCCTGTTCAGAAATCACATCCTCCCCTTCTTACGGTAAGCTTCACGAGTAAAGACGGACGCGAGTTGCTACGTTATCGCACGGACACGCCGCCGGACGGCAATCCTGACTTCAAGCCGGCAACACGTCCCATCCCCGATCCCAAACTCGGGACAAGCGCCGAGCAAGCCTATCTTGAGGGGTTATCCCTGGACAAAAAGAGCAAGGAGCGCGAAGCGCGCGCGTCTTATGAAGAAGCGTTGAGGCGCGATCCGCGGTTCGCGCCCGCACACACCGCGCTGGGTTTGTCCTATTTCCGCAGCGGCGAATACGAGAAGGCAGCCACGCACTTCACCCAGGCACTGATGCGTAACAAAGACGCGGGCGACGCGCACTACTATCTCGCTCTGGTCAGGCGCGCACAAGGACAAACCGGCGAGGCCGTCGACCATTTAATCTGGGCAGTGCGTTCGGGTTATCGGGAACCGGTCGCGCGCTATGCATTAGGCGAGATAGCACTCGCGGAAGATCGGCCCGCGGAAGCCGCTGAACATCTTTCGAGTGCTGTCGGGCTCGACCCGCGCGATCTGAAGGCGCGTACCGTGCTCGCGCTTGCTGAACGTCTGACCGGAAAACTTGTGGCCGCTAAGGGACACATTGATTCCGTCGTGCAGGAAATGCCAATTGATTATTTGGCGCGTCACGAACAGTACGAGATCAATAAGGCACTTGGGCACGATGTCGAAGCCAAAGCCGCCTCGGTCGAATTGTGGCGACTGTTGGCACGCGAACCAGACTCAGTGCTTGAACTCGTTTTTGACTACGCTGCGGTAGGCCAGCGCGGCAAGGCTCGGGAGATTCTGGAAGAGGCAATTAAGAAAAGCGAGCAAGGCGCGATGGCTACCTCTGAGCAGGCTCGAGCGACGGGCACATACTCCGCAGGCGTGCATCCGATGTTTCATTACACGCTTGGCTACTTGTTTGAGTTGAACGGCGACTGGGTGCGGGCGCGTGAACAGTATGCGCTGGGAACGAAAGGCGACCCAGCGTTAGTTTTCCCGCACCGCGTAGAGGAGATCGCAGTCTTGCGTTCGGCCGTGGCGGCAAATCCGAAGGACGGGCGAGCTGCTTACTATTTGGGCAACGTGCTTGCGTCCAAGGACCGCGATCAGGAAGCGTTAGCCGCATGGAATGATGCGGCGAGGCTTGATCGTTCGAATACGATCGCGCGTCGTAATCTGGCGCGTGCTTTGTGGGTTAGCAGCAACAAAGACGAAGCCGCCAACGAGTATCAGCAGGCGATTACAGGCGCGCCGGACGATACCCAACTGTATGTGGAGATGGGCAATCTGCTTGATGAGATGGGACTGCAAGAGCGCCGCACGAAACTGTTGGAGAGAGCGCCTTCTTCTGTGCGTAGCCACTCATCTTTCATTCAGGCGCTGGCAGCCGCTTATGTCGATACGGGGCGATTCGCCGAGGCCGCCCTGCTGCTCGCGAACAACACCTTCACGTCCGGTGAAGGCGAGGACGCCGCATTAGGGTTATACCGAAGAGCGCACTTGGGGCTTGCACGCAAATACCAGGAGTCAGGAGAACATCTGAAAGCAGCGGCTGAGTTCGCAGCCGCGACGGAGTACCCACGCAATTTCGGCGTCGGACGACCGGCGATGCAGTCGCAAGCGCGCGATTACGTGGCCGCAGCCCGCGAATACGAAGCCGCCGGTCAGCGCGACGAGGCCGAGCGTTGGTGGCAGCGGGCCGCCACGGAGGAACTCAACCCACCGACGCAGCCGGAGGAACCCTGGTCCGAACATTATTTTTATAAGGCTGTGGCGCTTGAACATACGGGGAGACACACGCAGGCGCGCGCTCTTTACGAACGTCTGGCGCGATTGAACGATGAGCAGCAAATGCTCGATGCCGAACCGTGGCCGCCTACGGGCGCGATCCGTTTCGTGCTGGCGGGCGCGGCGCTGAAGGCGCTCGGCCGCACCTCCGAAGCTCGAGTGGCGCTGGAGCGCGCTTTGCAAATGGATCCACAGAACGAACTCGCGCGCTCACAACTCGCCGAATTGAAGGAGCGAGTCGGAACCCGGACGTCTCGCTCGCGATGATCGCGAAGTTTTGAATAAGACGCCGATATTGTGGATTTTTGTTGGAGACTGCACGCCTGCAGTACGAATGACGCTGCGCACACAAGGCAAAGAGTGATGTATGAATAAAACTATCTTTCGATGCCTAATTGTTTTGGGAATTTCCTGCAGCATTCTTGCGCCTCTTGTTTATGGTCAGGGCGCGGGGACCAATCGAACCACCACACGCTTGTCGCAGCTTGTGGAAGCTAACGTCGTCGCGACGCACGCCTATCAGATTCTGCTCGCTGAGAAGTCAGGGAAGGCTGATAAGAGTTGCTATGGACCCGGGAAACTGTCTGATGGCGAGCTTCAAGCATTGGTCGAACATCAAGCCAAGCTGCTTAAATCTGATTTGAATGCGGTAAGGATCTGGATACACGGCGGACGCTCAGACTTCGATCCTAAACAGGACCTCGAACCCATCCTGGCGTCAGGGCTGACCTTGGCGCCGGCCGTTCCGCTCAACGTGTTTACAGACTATTTGCGCGAACAAACGAAGGCTGACATTGTGCAAATTCGTGCCGTAGCCAGTCTTTATCAAACTGTACTCGAGGTTGAGCGCGACGGAGATCTATTACAAGACGAGTTCGCTTTCTACATTGGATTGGGTCTGCCCGTGTACGTTGGTCAAATGAATTTGCCGGGTAGCGACGAGGCGATGCTCGCGGTCGGTCAGCGGCTTGCCGCGAGGACGTGCGCTTCACCTTTTGACACGGACGCTGCTGCCTGGCAGATCGCCGGACGCAAGATATGGAACTGGGGAGAAAAGAACCTGCACATTCGCGACGAGAAGGTGTTGGCTTCAGAGTTACTCCGTGAGCCCGAAGTGAAAGCGCTTCTGCCGCCTTTACGTGCGCTACCTCCACAAAAGATCGCGGTTATTGGTCATTCTTTCACGATGGGACTCCACTGGTCTTCGCCGTCGAGCTTCGTGCCGGTAGTGATAGAGATCTTCAGACGCACGAATCCGAAGGTTGAGTTCAAGCAGTTTGCCGCCGGTGGCCTGACCGCATCGCGCGCATTGCAACGCTTCTACCAGAGCGTGCTCGACTGGAAGCCGGATAAAGTCTTGCTCGTCGTCATGACGCGCACGGATGAGGATTACGATGCGCTCAAGCAACTCGGTGAAGGGTTTGCGGCTGCGGGGATTAAGACGTCCATGTTCGACGAGGTGCACGACCCTGCAAGCGTCAAGCCTGGTACCGTCGAACGAGCGGTTAAGGTCGCTCGAGCCGCGGGCATCGAAGTTATCGAGGTAGGCAGCGTTTTGTCATCGGCTCCCGACCGGATGAAGTTTGTCTGCCTCGACGGCATTCACATGACAGAACCATATCACCGGTTGATGGCGAAACAATGGCTCAAGTTTCTTGCCGGAAGCGGAGAAGCGAAGAGCAAAGTCGCGAGCGGGCGTTAGGAAATTGTGTCCGCGATGGCGGCGGATACTACAACCAACTTTCTGGGCAAAGCCGATGAAACGCGATCTAATACTTACCGCAGGAAGTTTGTGGCTGAGGCTAATTTTTGCTCCATGTCTGGCGCTTTCGAGTATTAGCCCGGCTCCTTCAGTTTGGACCCAGCCTTCGTCCAAATCTCCATCAGGAATCGCAAGGCCGCGGATGCTCATTCGCGAGCACGATCCGCTTACTGGTTTCAACGTATTGCGCGCCCGCTATGCTGCGGGCGCGCGCCCTTCGGATGATATCGCCGGCTGGGCGCTTAGCTACTTGCTTACTGGCGACGAGTCTTTTGCCCGGCGAGCAGTTGAAGAGTTGCGGCGCACACACCCGCCTGAACAGGTTGGCTCCCGCACCTATCCCGATTACGTAAAGTGGTCGCTGGCGTTCGACTGGCTTTATAACTACCCGGGGTTTGATGGAGCACTTAAAGATCGCATCGGCGCCGAACTCTTAAGGGCAGCCGAGCAGATGATGGCAGACCAGTCACTCAAAGACGCGCAGCTGGCGATGTACCACAACTATCCGGTACGGTATCTGACGCTCGCCATATTCGCGCTCACTGCGATCGAAGGCCATCCTACGCTCGAGACACGCGCCGCACCTTTGAGAGCACATGCGCGAGAAGTGCTTAATCACATCCTCGACCTGACGGACTTCATCACGCCCGATGGCGGCTACCACGAATCAATGGACTATCAGCGTATCACCTATGCGCCACTGGCCCTGCTGTCCGAGTTGTTGCGTACCACAGAGAATAGTGATCCGGCGCTGCGCTATGCGGTCTTTCATCACTACACCGACACGTACCTCTACAAAGTGCTACCTGACGGCACGACCGCGCGTGATGATGATAACGAGTTTCCTTACCTGCAATGGGAGGACAATATCGTACTCGGCTATGCCATCAACCGTTTCAAAGATCCGTACGCGGCCTGGATGCTGCATGAGAGCGGGTGGCCCTCGACCGATAAGTGGCGAATTCCGATCACGAAATTTTTGTGGAACGATCTCGACGTCGTCCCGCGCAACCCTGCTTCGACGACCGAGGCTGAGTTGTCGCGTCACTATCTCTTCCGCGGCGTCGGTCATCTCATAATGCGCGACGGCTGGGGTCCTGACTCGACCTGGATCGAATTCAATTCGGGACCGTATCTCGCCAAGCACGACCATCTGGATCAGAACCACTTTGTCATCTACCACAAAGGCTATCTTGCGACCGAGAGCGGGGCCGATTACACAGACACGGAAAGCCCGCATTACTTGAATTATTACCGCCGCACCATCGCGCATAACTCGATGCTGGTTTACAAGCAGGGAGAAAAATTCTTCTGGGCCGAAAACCTCTGGCCGGCGGCGAACGACGGCGGGCAGAGGATGGATTCCTCGCGTTACTGGAACACGGTGCGCAGCCGCGAAGACTTCGAGCGCACTCGCGACCTTTGGGACACCGGGCGCATGGAAGTGACTGACTATGTGGCCGGTTCGTATCACTACGCGCGCGGGAACGCGACGCGAGCCTATCAGCCTTCGAAAGTGGAGCGCTTCACGCGGGAAGTGGCCTATACGCCGCGCGACAATGTGCTCGTGGTTTTTGACTGCGTGCGGAGCACCGACGCGAACTTTAAAAAAGTTTGGCTGCTTCATGGCGTGGGCGAGCCGGGCGTGGTAACAACCGAGAGCGGCCGCGCGATCGGTCATGGCGGCACAGCTTACGCGAACGCATCTGTCTTCACTTACGAAGACGGACAGGGACGCCTGCGCGTTCACTCGCTGCTTCCGCGCGAGCGCGAGGTCGTGAAACGTGGCGGACCCGGCTGGGAGTTCTGGACGCCGGGTGATGAGTTTGGTGGGGCGTGGGGTACAGGAAAGAACTGGCCACAAGACCCGCCCCAAGGCGGACCGCTCCCTGCTGATCCTTATTTGCGAAAGATGTGGAAGACGTTCTGGGGCGAAGAGTTCAATAAATTGCTGCCTTCAAACACGCGCGCCGTCGTGCCGGCTGCCTGGCGCGTGGAAGTGTCTCCAGCTAAGCCTGCCAAGGAAGACCTGTTCCTGCACGTTTTGGAGATTGGGGACCGTGGGGATCCGCGTGCGCCACACATTGAACTGGTGGACGGATCAAATCTAGTCGGAGCGCTGGTTGAAGGCGGCACGATTACTCTGTTCGCAACTGTTGACGGTCCGGTGACGGAAGGCGAAGTCACTATTCCCGACATAGAGGCGAATTCGCTATTGATCACCGGCCTGAAACCGAATGCGAAGTACGAGCTGCAAATGACCGGCGGTCGCGCGAACTGGCGTGGCGGCCTCTTCAATGGAATACCCGTAGCCAGTTACATCAGTGCGGCAAATAGCTCCGGCATCATCTCTCTGCCATTCAAAGGTAAAAAGGACGGACGCTTGCGTGTGCGTCTTCTTACTTCTGAATAAGCTTGACTTTGATCATCATCCGTTCAAGTGACGGCGAACATTGATCCGCAGTTGTGACATGCAGTGCTTGCTGAGCACTGACTCAATTTTGATGAAAAGAACCAAAGGCCCCTGGCTCGTCGAGGAAACTGTTCAGCGGTACCAGAACTCGTGGCTCGAAGTTTACGAGGACACAGTGATCGCGCCTAACGGCCAATTAGGGGCCTTCGCGACTGCCAGGATGAAGGCGGGCGTGTCAGTGCTCGCTTTGGATGGGGACGATCAAGTTTACCTAACCAGGGAATTTCGCTACGCCATCGAGCGTGACAGCATCGAGGTGGTCAGCGGGGCGATTGACGACGACGAACTTGCCTTGAGCGCCGCGCGCAGAGAACTGCGCGAGGAGCTTGGCATCAAAGCGCGTGAGTGGATCGAGCTAGGCT
>JBKPPE010000346.1:0-3306 GCA_046733375.1 Acidobacteriota bacterium
TTCACGGTGGTCTCGAAGCGACCCACTTCTAAAGGCACCTCGAGGTCAACGGTAGCGTCGATCGCGACTATCACACGATGCTCCGCGGTCTTGAAGCCGCGTGCGCTGGCCGTCAATTTGTATTCGCCTGCGGCTAAGTGATTGAACGAATACTCGCCTTGCTCATCGCTGGTCGTTTCGAGTTTGTGATCGCCCAGGTTTGATCCGGTGAGAACCAGCGCGACCTTGGGCAAACGCTCACGGCGATCGCCTGTGACTGCCAAAGTAACACCACGAATGCGACCAGACGGTTGCAGGGGCAATGCCGACATAGCTCTCGTCCGTACCGCGACGCACAAAGTTGCCGCGAGCATGATCAAGACCGCTATCGATCGTTGTAACATGCGCGACGGGTTCCGACGTGGTGCTAAAGGAATCATCCAGATGTCAGAATTGCCGCACACTCGACACTTACAGAATTTATTTGATAAAAGAAGTCGGCAGTTTACGAAGCCATGTTGCGGTCGGGGAAGACAATTCGCATCTTGCAGAAACGTTAACAGCATAGGCTCAGGCGGCAAATGAAAGCAATTCGCGAACCGAGCTTTGTCCACGGAGAATAGTTTGCCGGCAATCAAAGAATCCAGCGATGAACTGAATCCGAAAATTTCAGTTTCCGCGACGGAAATTCCGCCGCGCAAATCGCGCACGGCCAGCGATCTTCTGGCGCTCGCGATTGCCACATGCGGCGTCGGATATCTGCCGATTGCACCGGGCACGATCGGATCGCTTGTTGGCGTTGGGTTGTATCTTGCGGCCTGGGGCGCTCTGTATCAAATCTTTGAAGCAAACGCGGCGCGCGGCCGACTCAACCTTCTTTACGTCTTCATGCCACAGTTAGCGGCCATGCTTTTGCTCATTTTCATCGTGAGCATGACGGGAATCTGGGCCGCGACGCGAGCCGAGAAGGCAACTCAAAAGAAAGATCCATCGATTGTTGTGATCGACGAAGTTGCGGGACAAATGATTGCGCTTCTGTCTGGTCCGTTCTGGATGCAGACGTGGTGGAGCATCGCTTCTGCCTTCGTGCTGTTTCGTCTCTTTGATATTTGGAAGCCCTATCCAATTCGACGGCTTGAGGCGCTGGAATCCGGTTTGGGAATAATGGCAGATGATCTGCTCGCCGGCGTCTACGCGCTGATTGTGAACTCGCTCTTGATCTCCGGCTATCTCTTATTCATCGCCCGCGCTTAATCGACTCACTTTTTTTTCCACTCCCGATCCATCCGGCACGCCAAAACAGTCCAAGCATGACGATCGCTACCGTCAGCATGATTCCCCAAACCGCGAAGTATCCGTACTGCTTGTGCAGCTCGGGAATGTAGTCGAAGTTCATTCCGTACACGCCGGCGATAAAGGTCAACGGAAGCATTACGGCGGAGAAAATCGTCAGCACCTTCATGATTTCATTCATGCGGTTTCCGACCACCGACATGTAAGCGTCCAGCGCGCCACTCAGAAGATCTCGATAACTCTCTGCCAGGTCGGTGACACGCATGATGTGGTCGTAGATGTCGCGATAAAACGGCAACAGCGCGGCGGGAATAAGAGTGAACTCACCCCGACTGGTGCGCAGAATCACTTCGCGCTGACGTCCGGTGATGCGCCGCAGACGCAGCACGCCCCGTTTCAAATCCATAATCTCTTCGAGGATCGCTTTATTCGGACGGCTCAAAGTGAAGATGTCGTCTTCTAACGTTGCGATGCGTTCGTCGAAATCGTCGAGCACCGGCGTATAAAAGTCGACGATCTGGTCGAGGATTTGATGCAGCAGGAAGGCGGCGCCGCGTTGGCAAGTCACCGGACTGGTGCTGAGCAGCTTCTTCACATTGACGATGCTGCGAAACGTATCGTGGTGATAGGTAATCACGTAGTTCGCGCCGAGGAACGCATCGAGCTCGATTGTGTTGAAGTGATCCGGACTCGTGTCGGCGCGCACGCCATGAACAATGAAATAGAGATATCCCGGAAACTCTTCGACCTTCGGATAGTTGCGGGTCTCGCGGCAGTCCTCGACGGTAAGTGGATGAAAGTGAAATACGTTCAGCAGCACCTGGTCGTCGGCTTCGGTCGGCTCTTCCATGTCAACCCAAATGACGGCCTTTTCATCTTTCAATAAATCGGGAAGCTGTTCGACCGAGAAGCCGGTTTCGATTTTTTCGGCTCCCTCACGGTAGAGGAGGATTTCCATCAATGCCTCGCGCGCAAAACAGAATTACGTGGAGCGTGAGACAGTTACCACAGCGCTCTCTCTCGATCAAGAAAGAATGGTGTGGCTGATGGCGGAGTGCCGAAATATTTAGGGTGAATCAGAAGGGTTGAAGGAAGATCGTGTCGAAACTCTCTTTATCCTTGAAGCCCATGCGCTCGTAAAATCTGAGGGCTGAAGTATTGTCTTCGTTCACGAACAAGCAAACCGATGCACTGCGCGACAACAGGTGTTTTGAAAGCTGCAACAGGCAGTCGGTTCCCTGACCCTGTGATCGATTGTCAGGATTTACCCAGACGCCTTCGAGATAGGCGACGTGCGGCGTTTGCGAAACGATCTCAGCCTTAAAGGCGACGCGGCCGGAATCAATCCGCACCCAAGTTCGCTGCTTTTGAATGCGACGGAGATAGCGCCGGCGGAATCCTTCTGGATCCGTCTCGAGCGGATTTACGCCACTCTCTGCGAACGCCATTTGAGCATGGATCGGCAGAATTGCGTCTAAATATTCCGGCGTGGCCAATCGTAAGCCCCGAATTTCTTCGGTTAATTCAACTGGGGATCGGAGCTCAAGCAGATGCTCGCGGCAGCTCTTGCGCATCCGCGCCTGGCGTCCAGCGTAGAACTCCCAGAACATTTGGACGCCGTCTTGCTCGCCCATCAACATGTGCGTGCCGGTACAGTTCTGCGCGCGGTTGGCCAGAGAATAGAGGGCGCGCTCGGTTCGTGCTTCGAACAGCGTTGCATGACCGATCAGCGCGACACCTTCCAGCTCGCCGTACTCGTTGCGACAACCGTAGAAGTCACCGCGGTTGAAATCACTGCGCAAGCCGTTGTCGTGAATCAGCCCACTCAGCATTGCCGTCTGTGCCGGCCGCTCTTCGAGAAAGGCGAGCACTTCGGGTTTTGAAGCATCGTTCAGGAACATAGCCGGCATCGCATTTATCGCGCCGATTCCTGACACACTGGTGGTTACGTATTGCTGTAGCATGATGGTGTCTCCGGGGAATCGCTCCGGTTATAGGGCGGGCTTCATGGCTGCCGTGTTGTCGCCTTTGATC
>JBKPPE010000347.1:0-4615 GCA_046733375.1 Acidobacteriota bacterium
TGGCTGACCGGCTCACGCCCGCGACTTTGGGGAAGCTCGTTGCGCTTTACGAACATTGCGTCTTCACGCAAGGCGTCATCTGGAATCTCGATTCGTTCGATCAGTGGGGCGTGGAATTAGGGAAGGTCCTGGCGCAAAGGATCGTCCCTGAACTGGAGAGCACGACTGAGCCCAGCCTCAATCATGACAGCTCCACAAACAATCTGATCCGGCGTTATCGCGACTCAAGAAAATCACAAACTCAGAATCCATGAGGTCGCAGAAGGAGTAAAGAGATGGCTATTCGAATTGGCATTAACGGTTTTGGACGAATTGGCAGGCAGGTTTACCGAGCCATCCGTGAGCGTTATGACCAGGCGATCGATGTGGTCGCCGTGAATGATATTGGCCGCATTAACATCATGGCTCACTTATTAAAGTATGACTCGACCTACGGTCGTTTTCCGGGCAACGTTACGGCTCGCGAAGATGGTTTCATGGCAAGCGGCGACGAGGTGAAGGTTCTCGCAGAGCGCGATCCTGCGCGTTTGCCGTGGGCCAAGCTGGGAGTCGATATTGTCATTGAATCAACTGGCCTCTTCCGCAAACGAGAGAAGGCAAGACTGCACCTCGATGCCGGCGCGAAAAAAGTGATTATCACGGCGCCGGCCAAAGATGAGGACCTGACGGTCGTGCTCGGTGTGAATGAGGAGATGTATGATCCCTCGCGTCACCACATCATCTCGAACGCTTCCTGCACGACGAACGGACTGGCGCCGGTTGCCAAGGTTCTCTTCGACAAATTCGGGATCGAAAAAGGGATCCTAACTACGGTTCATTCCTACACTAACTCGCAGCGACTTCTGGATCTTGAGACGGAAGACCCACGTGATGCTCGCGCCGCGGCGATGAACATCGTTCCTTCGGAAACGGGCGCGGCAAAAGCAGTTGGCCTGGTGATCCCGCAACTCAAAGGCAAGTTCACCGGCATGGCTTTCCGCGTGCCCACGCCTACGGTTTCAGTAATCGACTTTACGGCGCTGCTTTCAAGAGACGCGACTGTGGAAGAGATCAACGGGGCAATGAAGGAATACTCGGAAGGGAAAATGAAAGGAATTCTGGCCTACAACGAGGAGCCTTTGGTTTCCAGTGATTTCGTTGGGGACGCGCACTCGTCTACTTTCAGCGCGATGGATACGCTCGTTATCGGCGGCAACATGGCGAAGGTGATCGCGTGGTATGACAACGAATGGGGCTACTCAATGCGCGTCGCGGATCTGGTGGCATATGTGGCGATGAAACAATCTGAATCTGAACACTTGGTTAAGAAGGCAGCGTAATGCGTCACGGGTACGCTCGTCGATTACACAAGGAGTTGAAATCATGAAAGCAATTCTCGTCGAAGAGTTCAAAAAGAGACCTCAGCTCAAAGAAGTCGCGGAGCCAAAAATACGTGGGCCCTTTGACGCGCTGGTACGCATACACGCATCCGGCGTGTGCCACACGGACCTCCATGCTGCGGACGGCGACTGGCCGGTTAAGCCGGTGCTTCCCTTCATACCTGGACACGAGGGTGTCGGCGTTGTCGAAGAAGTAGGTGAGTTGGTCACGAACATCAGGCCCGGCGATCGCGTGGGCATCCCCTGGTTGTATTCGGCCTGCGGCGAATGCGGCTACTGCTTGACTGGGTGGGAAACGCTCTGTGAGTCACAACACAATACGGGCTACTCAGTCAACGGCGGGTTTGCGGAGTGGACTTTAGCCGACGCGCGATACGTTGGGAAGATTCCCGAAGGTTTGGAGTTTGCCGATGTAGCGCCGCATTTCTGCGCCGGCGTGACGACATACAAAGCCGTGAAAGTTTCTGGCGCTGGGCCGGACAAAACCGTTCTCATTTCCGGCGTCGGCGGTTTGGGGCACATGGCCCTGCAATATGCGCGTGTGACAGGTGCGAGAACAATTGCGGTGGATGTCACTGAAGAGAAGCTGGAGTTGGCGAGGAAGCTCGGCGCCGACGAGGTCATCAACGCACGCGCGGTGGATGTGGCCGAAGCCGCGCAGAAGCTTGGCGGGGCCGACATAATCATCGGTACCGCTGTTTCGGCGCGAGCGTTCGCGGGCGCGTTCGGCGCGCTACGACGCGGAGGCAAAATGGTGCTCGTTGGTCTACCACCAGAATCGCTACCCGTGCCCATTTTCGATCTGGTGCTCAAGGGCATCAGCGTCACAGGTTCAATCGTCGGCACACGCAAGGACTTGCAGGAGTCGTTAGCGTTGGCCGCGCGGGGGCTCGTCAAATGCAATTTCACGAGCGCGCGGATGGAAGACATCAATGACGTCTTTGATGAAATGCGCGCAGGCAAGATCGACGGTCGCATCGTTCTGGAAATTCCCTGAGCAGATCCTGGGAATTATCTGGACGGCACGACAAGGCATGGGTGATGAAAGTTGAAGCCTTAGTGCTGACATCACGTGAGCGGAACGGGCAGCCCAATGCAGCCGCTGCAGCGACTACCAGACCGCTGCAAGAGTTGCTGCGGTTTGGAAGCCTGATGTTGAGTGCCGGCGAGACGGCGTTCCGCGTTCGCCGATCGATGGGATTGATCGCATCTGGCCTGGGCTTCGAATGGTTGTCGGTGCAGTTAGGTGCTCGCAATCTCGTCGCCAGCGGCTGCCGCAACGGCAAGACCGCGACGTTGGTGCGCGACGTAGATATCCCGTCCGTGAACACTGAGCGCATCGGCGCGCTCGAAACACTCGCGCGCAAAATGCCGGGTGTGCCCTCGAGCGCGTTCGCGGCAAAACTCGCGGCGATCGAGAGTTCACAACCACGCTATTCCATCGTTCAGACAGCCGGCGCTATTGCCGTCGCCTGTGGCGCGTTTGCCTTTCTTAACGGCGGCGTATGGCCTGACGTCGCGGCCTGCGCAATAGCCGGCGGCACGGGTCAAGGTCTGAGATCATTCTTGTATCGACGGCGCTTTAATCAGTATGCCGTCACTGCGTTGACCGCACTGGTTGCCTCGGGTGTTTATTGCGTGGCGTCGGCCGTAGCAATCCGCGCTGGCTTCGGCGTCGGCCGCAACAGTGTCGGCCTCATATCGTCGGTGTTATTCCTGGTTCCCGGTTTTCCACTCGTAACCGCCTTGCTCGACCAATTACAGCACGAGACCGCTGCTGCAATCTCGCGACTCGCATATGCCATGATGTTTTTGCTTACTGCGGCGGTGGGTCTGTCTGTCGTGATCGCAGTGGTCGGGTTTTCCGTTGAAAGATCCGCGCAACCAGCTTTTGCGAAACCGCTCATGCTTGTCCCGTGGGCTCTTGCCAGTTTCTGCGGCGGTTGTGGATTCGCAATCCTCTATAACGGTACCTGGCGGAATGTGCTGTACGTCGGCGCAATTGCGCTCGTCGGCAACGAGCTCCGCCTGTTTCTGTATGGCAGTGGCGTACCGCTGCCGTTGGCGACGTTTTTAGGTGCGTTGGCTGTGGGGCTGACCGCGTCAATAGCAGGTCGTTGGTTCAAGGAAGCGCGAGTGGCTCTCACGGTGCCTGCGGTCGTCTTGATGGTGCCCGGTCTTTACGCGTTGGAAACATTGGTTTATTTCGACCGAGGCGAGATACTCAAAGGTCTCTCGGCGGGTGTGTTAGTGGGATTCGTCATGGGTTCGATTGCATTCGGTCTCGCCGCGGCACGTTTCATCAGTCAGCCGGAATGGCTGAGGGAGTAACCACAAGTCCATGGAAACCCTTTCACCACTTGCAGGCAAACCTGCTCCTCCAGAACTGCTGGTGGATATAAGCAAGCTGCAGCGCGCCTATTACGACACTCGCCCCGACTTCGAAGATCCAAATCAACTAGTTCAATTCGGCACGAGCGGACACCGCGGCTCGTCCCTGCGAGGCTCGTTTAACGAAGCGCACATTCTTGCGATTACCCAGGCCATCTGCGACTACCGCCGAATGCAAGCCACCACCGGTCCTATGTATCTCGGCAAGGACACGCACGCGCTCTCTGCTCCGGCACAAATGACGGCGCTCGAGGTGTTAGCGGCAAATGGAGTTGAGACGCTCATTCAGGAAAACGACGGCGTCACGCCCACCCCGGTGATTTCCCGAGCGATTCTGGTTTACAACGACGACCAGAAAACAAATTTGGCCGACGGTATTGTGGTGACGCCTTCGCACAATCCGCCGGAAGATGGCGGCTTCAAGTACAACCCACCGCACGGCGGACCAGCCGATACGGCGACGACCAGATGGATCGAGAATCGAGCTAACGAGCTGCTGAAGTCGCGAAACGTTTCAGTAAAGCGCATGCCATTTGAGCGTGCTCTCAAAGCAGCAACCACGCACGAGGAAGACTTCATCAATCCGTACGTCAACGACCTGAATAGCATTATCGACATGGAAGCTATTCGGGCGGCCGGCCTGAGTCTCGCCGTCGATCCACTCGGAGGCGCCGGCCTTCCTTATTGGGAACCGATCAACTCGACCTACAAACTGAATATCGCGATCGTCAATCCGGTCATCGATCCAACGTTTTCATTTATGACGGTAGATCACGACGGGCGAATCCGCATGGACCCATCGAGCCCTTACGCGATGGCTGGTCTGGTAAAGTTGAAGGACCAGT
>JBKPPE010000348.1:0-3364 GCA_046733375.1 Acidobacteriota bacterium
CAGATCATCGCGAAGAAAATCAAAGTCTATTCAATCAACGCCTATCAGGTTGCCAAGGAAAATCAGCTCGGCAATCGCACGAACACAATCATGCAGACCTGCTTCTTCGCGATCAGTGGCGTGCTGCCGCGCGATGAAGCGATTGAGAAGATCAAAGAGTCGATTCGCAAGACGTACGGCAAACGCGGCGAGGCGGTGGTGCGGCAAAATTTCGCCGCCGTCGATTCCGCGCTTGAGCATATGCACGAAGTTGCGGTCCCGACGGATGTCACCAGCACGTTTGAAATTCCACCCGCCGTTTCATCCGCCGCTCCTGAATTCGTTCAGCAAGTCACGGGCGAAATAATTGCCGGTCGTGGCGATAATCTTCCCGTCAGCGCCTTTCCCGTCGATGGCACTTATCCGGTCGCGACGGCGCAATGGGAGAAGCGCAACATCGCCCAGGAAGTTCCGGTGTGGGAACCCGACATCTGCATCGAGTGTGGAAAGTGCATGCTGGTTTGTCCGCACTCAACTATTCGCGCGAAGGTTGTGCAGCAGGAAGATCTCGCAAACGCGCCCGCTGGATTCAAGACAATGCCGGCGAAGTGGCGCGAACTCCCCGACTATCGCTACACGATTCAGGTCGCGGTTGAAGATTGCACCGGCTGCCAACTGTGCGTTGAAGTTTGTCCGGCGAAAGACAAGAGCAACGTCTCGCGCAAGGCGCTCAACATGGCGCCGCAGCTTCCGCTTCGCGACAACGAACGCGTCAATTGGGACTACTTTCTGACGCTGCCGGAAGTGAATCGGAACAACGGTCTAACTTTCCGCTCAGTGAAAGACGTGCAATTGCTGCAACCGCTGTTCGAATTCTCCGGCGCGTGTTCCGGCTGTGGCGAGACGCCGTACATCAAGCTCTTAACGCAATTGTTCGGCGATCGCGCGATCATCGCGAATGCCACCGGATGCTCAAGCATTTACGGCGGCAATCTCCCCACAACGCCTTACACGACCAATCCGCAAGGTCGCGGGCCGGCGTGGAGCAACTCATTGTTTGAAGACAACGCCGAATTCGGTTTGGGCATGCGTCTCTCGTTCGATCATCAACAGGCTTACGCGAAACACTTGGTTGAGAAATATCGCGAAACGATTGGCGATGATCTTGCTAATGGTTTGCTAAACGGAAATCAGGAGACGCAGGACGGCGTCGACGCAAAGCGCCAACTCATCGAGGAGTTGAAATCGCGCCTGGGTACGCACGCCTCCGGCGTGCGTACCCAGGAAGCGCGCGATCTGCTCGGTGTGGCTGACGCGCTCGCGAAGAAGAGTGTGTGGATTGTCGGAGGCGATGGCTGGGCTTACGACATCGGCTATGGCGGATTGGATCACGTGCTTGCAAGTGGCGCCGACGTGAACATTCTCGTGCTCGACACGGAAGTCTATTCGAACACTGGTGGCCAGGCTTCGAAGGCAACGCCGCTCGGCGCAGTCGCAAAGTTTGCCGCCGGCGGCAAGCCGACGATCAAAAAAGATCTCGGCATGACCGCGATGCGCTACGGAAACGTTTATATCGCGCAAATAGCGATGGGCGCGAACGATACGCACACCGTCAAGGCGTTTTTAGAAGCGGAAGCGCATCCGGGTCCGTCGCTCATCATCGCCTACAGCCAGTGCATCGCGCACGGCATCGACATGGCGAAAGGCATGCATCAGCAAAAGCTCGCGGTTGAATCGGGTCACTGGCCGCTCTATCGCTTCAACCCGGCACTGGAAAATGAAGGCAAGAATCCATTCCAACTGGATTCGCACGATCCGAAAGTCAGGCTTGAGGATTACATCTATACCGAAGGCCGCTATCGCATGTTGCAGCGCAGCGATCCGGCAGCCGCGAAGACATTGCTGGCGCAGGCGCAAGAGTCTGTAAAGCATCGATGGGCGCAATACAAGAAACTGGCGGAAGTAAAAGCGTGAACTTCTGATGCCAAAGGAGGGCGCGTCGTGCGAAAAGTTGAGATTCGATACTGTCCGGTTTGACCGGCAAAAAAATTGATCGCCGCCCGGGTGGCGGATCAACTCAGCAAAGATGGCAATGTCGATGTAAGCGTGGTCAGAGGTGCTTTTCTGGAACTAAGCGTGTACATCGACGATCAGCAGGCAATAAAAACAAACCCCCTGTGGTATCCCCTGCCGGGGAAAGTAGCGAGCCGAGCCCGGCAGTTGCTGACACGAACGGCGAACGAAGCTTGAAGACAGGAATACGAACATGAGTCTAGCGACAAAATACCTCGGTTTGGATTTGAAGAACCCGATCGTGGCCTCGTCGTCTCCTCTTTCGCACTCGCTGGACGGCATTCGCCGCCTGGAAGACGCGGGCGCGAGCGCGGTGGTCATGTACTCGCTCTTCGAAGAGCAGATCACTTTCGACAGCCTCTATGTCGATCACTACCTGCGCAGCAACACCAACAGTCACGCTGAGGCGCTCAGTTATTTTCCCGAGATGGATCGTTACAACGTCTGGCCGGAAGAATACGTTGACCTGATTCGGCGCGCGAAGGAAGCCTGCGACATTCCGATCATCGGCAGCTTGAACGGCGTTTCGATTGGGGGCTGGACCAACTTCGCCGGATTGATTGAAGACGCCGGCGCCGACGCGCTGGAGCTGAACATCTACTATGTTCCGACGAGTCTGGAAATCACCGGCCGCGAAGTCGAAGACATATACATTGACATGCTGCGACAGGTGAAGCGCTCAGTCACAATTCCGCTTGCAATAAAGCTGAGTCCATTCTTCAGCTCAGTCGCAAACATGTCGAAGCGGCTGGTCGATCATGGCGCCGACGGCCTCGTGCTCTTCAATCGTTTCTATCAACCGGATTTGGACATTGAGCGGCTCGAGGTTACGCCGCGGCTGATACTCAGCAATCCGCATGAGCTGCGCTTACCGCTGCGCTGGGTGGCGATTCTGTATGGTCGGCTGGCGACCGATTTTGCGATCACTACCGGAATACACGCCGCGCAAGACGTTCTGAAGGGACTGATGGCAGGCGCGAAAGTCACGATGATGGCGTCAGAGCTACTGCAGAATGGAGTCGGACGCATCAACGAAATTCTCGAGGTGCTGCTTGCGTGGATGGCGGAACATGAATACGAATCTGTGACGCAGATGATTGGCAGCATGAGCCAACAGTATTGCAGCGAGCCGGCCGCGTTCGAACGCGCGAATTATATGAAGGTGCTCGATAGTTACATTCTCACAACGTGAGAACACCGTGAGGAATTCTCCGCAAGGCTAAGGCAATCTCCGCAGCAAAATAATCGAATCCGTGCGTGAAACTGCGCGTTCCGCAAGGGCACGAGCCTTGCTCCAGCGTTTCTTTGGATT
>JBKPPE010000349.1:0-4191 GCA_046733375.1 Acidobacteriota bacterium
TCCGTTCCTAACGCGCCGTTTAGCGGAAGAAGGGGCCAAATCGTCGGGACTTCGCGCGCTCCTGAACAGCTGCCGAAAGCCGTTGACCGCTCTTTGAATTGATCCTATGCTTCGCTCCAGTCGGGTCGCGCCTGTTGGAGATCTCATGCCCTATCCAAGGCAGAATGTTACGGATCTGTTGAACGCATGGGGCGCTGGCGACAAAGGCGCATTCGACGAAGTTGTGACGGTGGTTTATGCCGAGTTGCGCCGACAGGCCTCACGGTATTTACGGCACGAGAGTCCTGGACACACCCTGCAGACTACAGACTTGATTCATGAGGCTTATCTCCGCTTAGTCGATCAGAAGAATCCTCACTGGCAGAATCGGGCGCAATTTTTCGGCATCGCAGCGCAATTGATGCGCCGGATCCTGGTCGATCACGCCCGCGCTCGACATCGCGCAAAGAGGGGCGGCCAAAACATCCGAGTCTCTCTTGATGAAGAGGTCGCAAGTGCTGGCAGTAACGAGGTGGAGTTAATTGACATGGATGAGGCACTAAGTCGGCTGGCTGAGATCGACATCCAACAAGCCAAAATCGTTGAGTTACGTTTTTTCGCTGGCCTCAATGTAGAAGAGACGGCGCAGGTTCTTGGTATCTCGCCGAGAACTGTTAAGCGCAGTTGGCGGTTTGCAAAGGCTTGGCTGCGCCGGGAATTGCACGATCATGATCGCGACCGCGTATATGAATGAGCAACACAGACCCTGAAAGGTGGCAAGCAGTAAAGGATCTCTTTGACGCGGCGTTAGCGCGTCCACTGGAGGATCGCGCTCGGTTTCTCGATCGTGCGTGTGCTGGAGACGAAGCATTGCGGCACGAAGTCGATTCGTTGCTCGAGTCGGATGCAGAGGCGGAGAGTTTCATGGAAACGCCTGCGGTGGCGGCAGCCGCGGAATCGTTGATAAACACTCAGGCCAAACTCTTAGTGGGCCACCAGATTAGTCACTACAAGATCGTGTCGGCGATCGGCGCCGGCGGAATGGGTGAGGTCTATCTTGCAAAAGATTCGAACCTCGGACGTAACATCGCACTGAAATTGTTGCCAGACCACTTTACTGCAGATGCCGATAGGCTGCGGCGCTTCAAACAGGAAGCTCAAACTGCGTCGGCCCTCAATCATCCCAACATCATTACCACTCACGAAATCGGACAGCATGAGCACACGCACTTCATTGCCATGGAGTTCATTGATGGTTTGACGCTGAGACAGATGTTAGCAAGAGGGCCATTACCATTGACCGATGCGCTCGACGTGACTGCTCAAGTTGCTTTGGCTCTCACCACTGCTCACGAAGCCAAGATCATTCATCGGGACATCAAACCGGAGAATATAATGTTGCGCCGCGACGGCCTGGTGAAAGTGCTGGATTTTGGTTTAGCAAAACTGGCTGAGATTACGCCGCCTTCGCTCGACAGCGCCACGTCGACTAAACCTTTAGCAACGGAAGCGGGCCGGGCAATGGGCACCATCACCTACATGTCGCCGGAGCAGGCGCGTGGTCTTGAGGTTGATGCGCGCACCGACATCTGGAGCCTGGGCGTGCTGCTTTACGAGATGGTCACGGGCCGGGCGCCATTTACAGGCGAGACCACCAACCACATTGCCGTCGCGGTGCTTGAGAATGACCCGGTGCCAATCTCCCTCATCGCGCCGCAAACGCCATCCGAATTACAACGCATTGTCCGTAAGAGCCTGACGAAAGATCGCAACGAGCGTTATCAAACGGCGCGCGATCTGCTGATCGATCTGAAGAATCTCAAGCAGGAATTGACTAGCACCGTCATGCATCGAGCCGAGACTGAAGCCAAGGCGGTGCCTCAAGAGGACAATAAGCGGACGAGCGAAACTCGCACGGCCAACACTACACCGAACGCCTGGTTGCCGACTCGTCAATCAATTCTCTGGGGAGCCGGCGCGACGGCCCTTCTCCTCACCGCGACAGTTGCTGGCTACTGGTACTTCCTTTGGAACAGGCCCTCGACACCGCGGCTTCCATTGACCGCAATTCCGCTCACAACCGATCCGGGGTTCGAGGGCATGCCGGCACTCTCACCCGACGGAAATTACGTGGCGTTCATCGCTGGCGGTGGTGAGCCGCAGAGAGAGTTCGACCTCTACGTCAAGCAGATCGGTGGAGGACCTCCGCTGCGTCTGACGACTGGCCCTGCGGTGGAACAGTTCCCGGCCTGGTCGCCTGACAATCTCTCGATTGCATTTGTGCGACCAAAGGGTGAGAGACTGGAGGTTCTCTTAATCTCTTCCCTCGGCGGACCTGAGCGAAAACTGACAGAGAACACTGCCGATCAGTCGACGAGCCTTTTTTCGTGGGTTCCTCCATACCTTTCCTGGACGCCCGATAGCAAGTATTTGGTGACCATGGACAGGTTATCTCCCGAAGAGCCTTACGGTCTATTCATACTTTCGGTCGCCAACGGAGAAAAGCGACGGTTAACCACTCCACCAGCGGCGGCGACGGCCGACGGGAATTCTGCCATCTCGCCAGACGGTCGCACTTTGGCTTTTGTGCGCGTAATCGCTTCGAGTTTCACTCAAATCTGTTTGCTTCCGCTTTCGGAAAACTACGATCCGGCTGGCGAGGTGAGGTGTTTGGATCTTCCCCAGCAGTTTGTTACAAGTCCCACCTGGACATCGGACGGCCGAGAACTCGTTTATTCCGCTAGTGAGCCCTGGTTATCAGGAGAGACGAGGATCTGGAGAGTCTCGGTGTCAGGCATTGAGAGGCCGCCGCAACCCTTGGCCACGGTGGGTGAGAACGGTTACCAGGCCACCATCTCTCGGCGAGGACATCGGCTCGTGTATTCTAAGTGGAAATATGATACTGACATCTGGCGAGCAGATTTAAATGGTCCCGGTAATAGCAACCCCGCCGTGAAGCTGATCGCCTCGACTCACTCGGATGACGCCCCTCAATACTCAGCGGACGGTTCGAGAATCGCTTTTGGTTCCGATCGTTCGGGACATGCCGAGATCTGGGTGTGTAACAGCGACGGTTCAAGTCCGCTGCAGCTGACAAACCTGAAATCCTTCTCAGGAAGCCCACAATGGTTCCCAGATGGTCGGCGGCTAGTCTTCGACCTGCACACGGCCGGTCAGTCAGATCTCTATGTTACAGACATGGAGAGTCAGGTGCCGCGTCGTCTAACGAATGATCCGAGCGACGACATCACACCCCGCGTGTCCCATGATGGCAAGTGGATCTACTTTTCATCAAAGCGCACCGGCAGATTCGAAGTTTGGCGCATCCCGGCCGAAGGAGGCGAAGCCGTGCAGATGACCCAAAACGGCGGACTCATACCGTTTGAGTCCGCGGATGGGGAGACAATTTACTATGCGAAAGCGCCTGGCGAAAAAACTGAGGTATGGAAAGTTCCAGTGTCGGGTGGTGATGAGACAAGAGTACTTGGTCCAGTCTCTGCTATTCAGTTCGCGGTCGTGGCGGACGGGATCTACTTTATTGAGATTGGCACTCCCGTTTATGTAGGTTCCCAGCGAAACTCTTTGAAGTTTTACAACTTTGCCAAAGGCATTACTGAAAGAGCTGTGGACATCAAATTAAACCCCCAAAGTGGCCTGAGCATTTCACCCGACGGTCGATACGCTTTAATGACCCTTGTCGATCCGTTCATTTGCGATCTAATGTTGGTAGAAAACTTCCAATAAAAGGGCTGCTGTGATGAGCACCTCCGCGTCTCACTTTGTTATCAATGTACAGGATCCTTCCGCTCCGATGAGGATCTAACACAGCAGCAACGCGTCGGATGCGAACAATACGCGAACATCGAAGCGCCGAAAACAGCCGAAAGCATCCTTAGCCATTTTAATTCACCTATATTATAAGCGCTTGACTCTCAGCACCTTTCAGTTGATTTCAAACCACTTCCGCGATTCGGTAGGCGGCCCTGAAAAGGCCGGCGTGCGCGGTTCGATTCCGTCCCTGGCCTTAATTAGATGTGCGCGGCCTTTTCGGCTTTTGTTTAGGCGAGCTTTCCAGCTTCTGCAAACAAACTTCAGTCACCACAAGACTCGTCGTGGCTCGCTGAAACTTATCAGCGAATGCGCTGACTTGCGATAAGGCAACGTCGAGGTTCACTTTGCCCAACTCACGAAGAGCTGCTTCTGGATCCAAGC
>JBKPPE010000350.1:0-3255 GCA_046733375.1 Acidobacteriota bacterium
TCCTCATGTAGCGTTTGAGCGCAAAGCCTATCCCCAGCACGAAGACGAAGTAGATGACCATGATGGTCCAGTCAAGGAAAGTTAGCTTCATGATCTATGTACCTTTAAGGTTGGCGCTCGCGCCCTAGCGTGTGCGATAGCTACGGCTGATCTGCTTCGCTGGAATGCTCACGATGTACGACTTGCCGTTTGGATCAACCGACAGCTTGATAAAGTTTCCCTGACAAGCCTCTTCTTCGTTGGCAATGTACCCGGCCATGGTGTTGTCCTTATCGGATGTGCGAAGGTTTCGGTGCAACTGATAAATCGCTTCGATCTCAGGAGTGCTCTTGAGCGTTGCAAAGGTCCCGGGCTCGGCGCCTTTGCGTGGACCGCTGTCGATGAGAGCTACGCGTGGTTTCAGCGCGTGTATCAACACCGGATTGTTGCTTGAGTCCACGCCGTGATGATCAACCTGATAGACATCAACCTGGCCAACTATGTTCTTGGGACAAGCCAAGCGGTTTTCAATGTTCCACGTCAGGTCGCCCCCATCGAAGAATTTGAAACGGCCAAAGGTCAGCAGCATGCCGATGCTCCTGGCGTTGTCGGTGACATCCTCAGCCCGTGATTGAAAGTTTTCGCCGCAGGGTCGTATCTGTGGCGTGGCGGATTCTTCGCCGAGCACAACGCCATTTGCGGCCAGCACCCGCACACTAATCGCCGGCGTCCCTTTCGCCTGTGCCAAATTGATCTTGTCGCCGGGCTTCAAAGTGATTGACTTTCCCTGGGTTGTCTCTTTGTAAGCGTTGATGAATTCGACTTGCATGTCGGCGGCGATGCTCGCCGGCAAACCATGGTCGTAGTAGTTCTTAATTGGAATCAGCTTCGCCAGCGTAGGAACTCCACCTTCATGGTCGCGATGCCAATGCGTGATGATGCAATGATCGATCTGTTTCAGGCCGGCGACTTCCAGCGCGACGTGCGCGATGCGGCCGGCATCTCGATCGCCGGGGAAGCCGGTGTCGATCAGCAAAGACTGACCGCCCGTCACAATCAACGTTGCCGCGCCACCTTCAACGTCGATGAAATAAATATCGAGGGGCGCTGGATGGGCCCAGGCAATCTGGCAGAAAAGAAACACTACGGCCACACTGATTAGTGCTCGTGCTCTGTGCATTCGATTCCCTCCCGGCTGGCCTTAAATCACACTGCCTTAAGTTATCCATAAGACCGGCTGGCGAATAAAAAAATTCCGAATTACTTCTTCAACGTTCGAATCGGCCGGCAGCCTCTTCCATAAATCGAGATAGTCGGGGCGCTTCAGCGCGAGGCCCGCGAACAACAAACTGCTTTGGCGCATAGGCCATTGGTCGTCGTACATGACGTCAGGCTTCATTGGCCACGATTTCTTGTCAGCAATGAAAGGGGCCATGTATTCCATCGCGCGGCGAAAGCCGCGGCCATCCGCCGTTTGGAAAGTGAAGAGATTGTCCTGCGGCGTCGAAAGAATCTGGCAAACCGTCGCCATCGCTTCCAGATTGAACAGCTCATAGCCATAGGGCTTCGTGCGCCGAAGCTCTTCCGGAAAACTTCCGTTGGCGGCGATTTGATTCGACACAATCACAGTCTTGAATCGCTCACGACAGAAAGCGAGCAGCTTTTGATCGCCGATCAGGTGCGCAAATGCCGCCACCTGCATCACCCAACAAGTGCCGTGATTGTTCTTGGCCTCGCGCTCATCAATACCGTTCTGGTTAGTAGTCATCCATCGCAAATATGCGGCGAACCATTGCCTGATAGCTTCCTGCTCGCGCGATCCGAGCGCATCGCTTTCTTCCATGACTTCAATTGCTCGCGCGACTTCAACCAAATGAACCGTGTCGATAATTCCGGTTCCACGACCGGTGAAGCGGCCATGGATAGCTTGGGCAAACTGCAGCGTCGGATTCATTCGGGTTGCCGGATCAATGAACCATGCGCGCAGATGTTCGGCTGCTTTCGCTGCATAGCGCCTATCGTTCGTCAGCTTCCAAGCCGCAACTAACGCCGGCACTTGCACACTCAGGCGCATCAACGCGCGCCGATGCTCGACAAAGTTGTCGGGATTCGACATCCCGTCGCGTTGAACGTACGGACCATTCGGATTCGCCGGATCCGGCCACCAATAGTCGCCTTCGGAAAAGTAATCGTGCAATGCGCCTGCGCTGCGCGGGCTTGATGAAGCCGTAATGGTGATGGGTTTTTCTGAGAGGTATTGATTTGCGGCCTTGAGCACGCGCACGCGATCGATGATCGGGATGTTCAGCTTGGCTTGCTGACAAACCACCGACTGGTGCAGAAGCAGAAGAACAGTCAGAACACAGAACGAGCGGGGGCAAGCCGCCCTTCCTGACCACGAGGTAATTGTTCTTGTGTGTTCTCTAGTCAGTTGCAGCCTCCACAGACAAATGCGCCTCTTAAAATACCTCGCAGGTTAGGAAGGGCGGCTTGCCCCCGCTTAATCCTGTGTGAATCTCGCGACAAATCCTCCACCAGCTCTCATTCTGATGGGTAAGACATCAGACCTGCCAAGAGACACGTCTTCTATCTTTACTGCCGCCGGATCATCCATCTGATCGCGAACCAGCATCGCCTGATATTTCCCTGCAGAGAGAAACCGGAGGGGCACGCGAAGCTCCCTTCCCGTTAGCGCGTTCAATATTCCCACAAACCAAACATCGTCCCTGCGCCGCGCGAATGCCGCCACTTCGCCAATCTTTGATTGAGTCAGGACTGACGTTTCGTCCCAAACGCTGGGGATCGTCCTGATCAATTCTGCCGCCGGATTGTCGAGGATGTGCTGCGGATGTGCGCCATAGATCATCAATGGCGAAGTGAAAAGGATCGCTGTTGCAATCTGATGCGCCCACGAAGTCTCTTTTCGTCGTTCGCCGAAATGCACCGGCGTGGAGTCCGCATGGCCCGCGAGGAAACGTGTGAACGGCAGGGTCGTGTTATGAACTGATCGCAGATTCATGCTGCGATATTCCAGGCCGCGAATAGCTTCACGACTCATTTCATTCGGCCACGTGTGGGATTCACCTGCGGGTTTGTTCGCGCCATGAAACTCGACCATGATTCTGTGTTCGGCCGAACTGCGCAGCAGGGCTTGATACAGATCGATAATTTCCTTCGCTTCATGATCGAAGAAATCGATCTTTGTGCCAACTACACCGACGCGATTGAGCTGATTGAAAAACTTCTCGCGCGCTTCAGACGTTCGCAGGTTTTTGC
>JBKPPE010000351.1:0-3513 GCA_046733375.1 Acidobacteriota bacterium
GCCCTGGGCATTGTGGCGCTTGTATTGATTTCGTCAGTGCTTATCTCGTTGGTTACGTCCAAGCCCGCGTCAAAAAACGACTAAACACGACATCGCCCCGAGGGCTTTTCCCACGGGGCGACGGAGCGCGCGCCGGAAAGCTCCGGCAGCATTTTTTGTGGAATTGGTGCTTAAGTCACCTTGAGCTGTAGGGGGTCTCGGTGTTGACCTCGCGCTCGTCCAGCCCCAAGTGTAATAGGAACCAACGAGTACAGCCTTCCATTCATCTTGGTAAGTGCCTCCAGTCTAGGACTGCCAGACGCTCTGGTCAAGTGGCACTTTGACCGCACTTGTTGAGTACAGAAATCAGCTCCGCCAAATGACCGGAGCGAGAATCACGACCACGAGTGCTGCCAGTACTGTTAGTGGCGTGCCAACCTTCACAAAATCTCCGAATTTATAACGTCCCGGCCCGTAAACAAGAAGGTTTCCGTGGTGTCCAATGGGCGTCAGAAAAGCCACCACCGAAGCCATCGCTACGGTTACTACGTAAGGCTCGGGAGCGCGGCCGAGTGCCTGTGCCAACGCAATGGCGACCGGCGCGAAAACTGCCGTCGTAGCTGCGTCCGACATGAACTGTGTGATGACTGCGACGACGGCAAAGAGTGCCAGCAAGATCAGCCGCTCTGGCCACCCGCCAACTGCATGTTGCAGCCAGCCGGCGAGCATGGGTGCAGTCCCTGTCTTCTGCATTGCCACGCCCAGTGGAATCGCGCCCGCAATGAAAACGAAAATGCGGGCTTCGATCGAGCTGTACGCCTGCCGGATATTTATGCAACGCGTCAGCACCACCGCAGCGGCACCCGTGAGCGCAGCCATTTCGATTGTCATCAAGTTGAACGCGGCCAATAGAATCGTCGCCAGCATAATCAATCCGGCTAACCAAGCTCGGCGTTTCGGTTTTGACTCGCCGTGAAAGGGAACCAGCATGAGAAACGCGGGATCGGTTGCGACATTCGCTAGCGATTCTGCATCACCCTCGAGCACAAGGACATCGTTGGCCCGCAGACGGACCTTGGCAATCTCCTGATTGAGCCACCCATCTTTGCGCCAGAGCCCAACCACGACTGCGTCATAGCGTCGCTGAAAATTGATCTTACTCAGTGTTCGTCCGATCAATTCCGAGCGCGGTGCAACCACGGCCTGCACAAAGACATCTTCCTTGTCTTCGCCATTGTCAGCTTGTTTCTTATCTTCGTCTCGTTTGCCGTATTCGGTGACCGGACGCAGTTCGAGATTCGGCTCTTCGCGAATCGCAACCAACTCCTCCGGCGTAATGCGCACGATGAGCACATCACCTTTCGCCAACGCCTCCTGCTTGTAAGGTGTCCGTAAACGATGACCGGCGCGTAACAGGCCGACTACTTTGAAGTGATATTTCTCGTCCTCTTCGAGTTCTGCCACAGTCTTTTGCAGCAACGGCGATTTCTCTCCGACGACGATCTCGGTGAGGTAATCCTCGAGTCGAAAATGGCTGGAGCGATCTTCTTCAGCTTCGTGACTTGGCAGTAAGTAACGACCAATTAGCAGAATGAATAGAGTCCCCACGAGAGAAAGTGTCAGACCAATCGGCGCGATTGAAAAAATCCCGAGACCGGCGCGTCCTGATTGCTGAAGAGTGTTGCTCGCGATTAGAAAAGCCGGCGCGACAATGATTGTTATCGCGGTCCCCAGGGATGCCGCGAATGACATCGGCATTAAGAGCTTCGAGGCCGGCATATTGCGTTCGCGCGCCACATCGAGCGTAACGGGCACCATCATTGCCGTAGTCGTCACATGGTGAGTAAAGGCCGACAACAAGGCGACCGAAGGCATAATGACCGCAATGGCGCGCGTGAGGCTGTTGCCGGCAAGACGTCCAATCCAACTGCCAATCGTGTCTGAAAGCCCCGTCGCGTGCAGCGAAGCGCTCAAAACAAAAATGCCGGCGACGACAATCGCCGGCTCGCTGCTGAAACCCGACAAAGCATCTTTCGCGTCGAGCACACGCGCGACATACAAAGCGATCACAACCATCACTGCGACAACGTCGGTGCGAATCCATTCAGTGATGAACAGGATAACCGCCGCGATAAGTATCAAAAGAAAAAGGATCTGTTGTGGATTCAATCCGAACAAAGATATTCCTCGCCTTCAACCGGAAGTATTCGATCGTTTCGTAAAGGGGAATTGTAGAAAAGCTATGGGGTGACCGCAGGGTAACCCGCTACGCACTATTGGAGCAACCGCCGCCGCATCGGCCGCTTGCCAAATTGTGTCTCGATCTGGCAGCGTACACCCTCAAAAATCATGCAGATTCAGATTCCCACGCCGCGCAATTTCAGATTTCGTCGCACCGTCCGGAGTCATGGCTGGTATGCGCTGCCGCCGTTTGAATTCGACAGCGACACGTGGACGTTGACGCGTGTGATCGATCTCGACAATGCAAAGCCCGTCACGATTCGGATTTCGGCTGCGAAGGGCGGCGTCGTGGTCCAGACGTCGCGGACTGTCGGCAAACGCGCCCTTGAGAGAATCGTTGCCGATGTTCGGCACATGTTTCGTCTCGACGACGACATGAACACGTTCTATCGGGAGATATCGCACGAGCCGGACTTCTCATGGATTGCCGCGGAAGGCGCGGGTCGCTTGCTGCGCTCGCCCAATGTGTTTGAGGATCTGGTGAAAATGATGTGCACCACAAATTGTTCGTGGGCCCTAACAGAGAAGATGGTTGGTGGACTCGTCAACGAGCTCGGTCGCGAATCGGATGACGGCCGCAAATCATTTCCGACGGCCTCGGCGATGGCTGAGAAGAATGAAAAGTTCTATCGCGACAAAATTCGCGCAGGTTATCGTGCGCCCTACCTGAAAGAGTTGGCCGATCGGGTCGCGTCACGTGAACTCGATGTTGAATCGTGGCTGACGCTTAATCTTCCGCATGATCAATTCATGAAGGAGCTGAAGCGCGTCAAAGGCGTCGGCAACTACGCGGCTGAAAATCTGCTGAAACTGCTGGGGCGATATGATGGATTGGCGCTGGATTCGTGGACGCGCGCGCAATTCGCCAAATCGCGCAACAACGACCGCGCCGCCAGCGATAAGAAAATCGCACGCTTTTACGCGCGATTTAATTCATGGCAAGGGCTCGTGCTTTGGTGTGACATGACGCGGCATTGGCTCGACCCGGAAAATGTTGCCAATTCATAAAGTAAGTTTGAATCCTCCGAGATTTTCCGTCTCTTCACAATTCTTAACAACCGACATGTAACGAACATCGATTCATCGGCGTCTAAATGTTCGGGAACTAAAATAACCTGCGAGGCGTGAAGGTTCGCAGGTTTCATAAACAAGCTTTAGGGGAGGAAAAAGAAAGATGAAACGTTTCATAACTGCTTTTGTATGCGCATTGGCGATCACCGTGGTCGCGTCACTTGGCGTTGCCGCGAAGGATAAGACAAAGAGGAAGACAGTGGAGTTCACTCAGGATGTAAT